>JANQJJ010000312.1 GCA_028281725.1 Pirellulaceae bacterium
GCTCAGTGGTGAAGCCATGGCGCTAGCGCAGCCCTCTGCGGTCGACGACTCCGACCAGGAGGAACCGCTCTACGGACCAACGTACCTGCCCAGGAAGTTCAAATGCGGAGTGGTGTTGCCCGAAGACAACTGTATCGATGTCTACACTCAGGATCTGGGCTTTGTCGCCGTGGTTCGCTCCGGTGTGGTGCAGGGCTACAACGTGATCGTCGGAGGTGGTATGGGCGTCACGCCCAGCTTGAAGACGACCTTCCCTGCGATCGCTCGGCGCATGGCATTTTGCACGCCGGAACAGGCAGTTGCGGTTGCCAAAGCCGTTTTGATCGTGCAGCGCGATCACGGGAACCGAAGCGATCGTAAGGTCGCCAGAATGAAGTATCTGATCGCGGACTGGGGCTTGGATCGCTTCCGCCGCGAAGTAGAGAAAGTACTCGGCTTCCGAATGGACGCTTGTACTGACGACGACGTCCATGGAGTGGACGATCACATGGGCTGGCAGCCGCAGAACGATGGCCTCTGGTCCTATGGGCTCAACATTGAGAACGGCCGCATTCGCGATGATTCGGCTGGCGACTTGAAGACAGCCCTACGAGAACTCACCGAACACCTAAAGCCCGAAGTGCGTTTGTCTGGCAATCAAAGTCTTCTTTTTTGTGATATCCGACCTGGGCAGAGAGCCGAGCTGGATCGAATCCTGGCGCGAAACCAAGTCCGAACGACAGAGCAAACTAGTCTAGTGCGCCGGTTTTCGATGGCGTGCGTGGCATTGCCATCTTGCGGGTTGGCCATCACGGAAGCCGAACGAAGGCTACCAGGCGTGATAGATGAACTGGAGGTCGTATTGGCCAGGCTGGGTCTGGACTCGGATCAGTTCACTCTGCGCATGACGGGATGTCCGAACGGCTGTGCCCGTCCCTACGTTGCGGACGTCGCCTTGGTAGGCAAAGCCGTAGATCGTTATACGCTTTACGTCGGTGGTTCGCTACTTGGCAATCGAATTGCAAATATTTATCGTGACCTGGTGCCGGCCGATGCCATCGTGCCCACGCTCACTCGCGTGTTTATGGTTTACAAACTGCTTCGCGAGACGGGCGAACGGCTGGGAGATTTCTGTCATCGGCTGGGAGTCGAGAAACTGGCTGAGGAGAGTGAGCGGATGGACCCGGCGGATCTGTTACGTCAACCTGTTGAAACGGAGGGGCTGTGATGGGGCAAGTACGAGGGCTTTGGCGAGACACTTGGTGGCTGTGGGGACTCTTCGTCACCCTCATTGTCTCCTTCGCCATATTCGACTCGATCCACTTTCTACTGCTGCTGCCGATCCTTCCGGGGGTCTTCTTTTACTTTGCCTTCAATCGTTACGACGAAGACGGAAACGAGAAGAGTGACTTTTGATCCGTATGTTTGGCCGATGTCGGGGGTTGTTCCCGACCGCTGCCAGCGCTGCCCAGCTAGAATGCCAGCCCCAGGCTCTTTTCGTACTCTCCGCGCTGCGTCGCGCCGGCGGCGGCTGTGATTTCCGACCAACTCTGGGCTGCATCTGCCATCGCTTGTTTAGCCGTCTTCTTGCCGGATAGTAACTCGACGAGTTCTTCCGCCAGGGCGGCCCTGTAGGCTGGACTGGCAGGCAGACGAGGTTCAGCAGGCAGACTATCACTGCTTAGCGCCTCACTGAGATGGCGACGCGCCAGAACCGGCAAAGCTTCCATGTCGCCGCGCGGCGATGACGGCTCGATACCAACGACCAAGGGGGATAGGACATCGCGAGTTTGCGGCATGCTCAACCATTGCAGCAGTAGCACGGCGCGAGACGTCTGGCGACAATCGCCCGAGAGCGCCGCCACCAAACCGCCACCGGTGTTCCACCCCAAGATTGCATGGGCACCGGATGAGCCGGATGCCAGCTCGCCGGCTGACGAGACCGGTTCCGCCTGATCCGCCGCGGGCTGGTCTAGCAGAGACATTTCCGGCGTGATGAAACCGCCGGTGGTCAGCTTAGCGGCCTGCTGATTGATCAGTGCGGGCGAGGCGATCGCGAGCGCGGGCCGCGGATTGTCAGCCGCCCAAGTCCATGCTTGCGAATGCGTGCCCAGGACCGCCAATTCGCCGCCGGTTTGTCGTCCCATCGACGCCAGAATCTCTGCCGCACGAACGAATGGGTCCTCGCTCAGCAACGACTGCATCGACTGCATTTCAAACAGCAAGCCGTATTTCGAGTTGTCCTGTGAAAACGTGGCCGCGATGGCCAGGAAACGATCGACCAGGGCGGCCGGATCGATTTGAGAAGAATCCAGTGTGATACTCTCTGGATCCGGAGCGGATTCGTCGATCGCGAGCGCGGCTAGCACTTCGTTCCAACTCGGTTGCTCAGCCAATGCACCGACCAACGGATCGCTGGCGATGAAAACTGGGATGGAGCAGCCTAGGGGAATTGCAAATACCTGCCCTCCGTACTGTGCCTGACTTTGCCATGCACCAGATGGCGTCACCCGCGAATCCAACTCGGACGCCGTTTTTTTGACCTGGGCTGCGCCGGGTAACTTGACAATCCAATCTCTGCTGATCAGTTCGCCCATCAATCGCGAAGGAAAAATCGCGACGTCACACTGACACCTCGGCTGCTCGAGAAATTCTTCGACGGTCAGCGATCTGATGTCGATCGCCTGTTCTGAACCACTCCGCCACTGCCGCTGAATGAGCGAGGGCTGGTCCACCAAGCCGACGACCCATAGCCGCAGAGGCACCGACGATACGGTCACCGGAGATGGTTCAGCGCCGCTGGTTTCGGAGTGGTCGTCGCCACGCTGGCAACCGGATATCCAGAGTATCAGGACGATCAAGAAAACCAAGTTTTTGATTTGCATAGTGAGTAACGTAGACAACTTCGTTCCGTCAGCAAGTAGGTGGGTTGGGACGTGTCTAGTAGGAAAGGTCTCTGCGGTGCAGTATAGTGTCTGGCGCCGGATCACAGACACCAGCGCCCAATTTTGCATGTCAGATCGGCATCGAAAAGCCTCAATTCTCTTCTCGTTAACAATCCAGATAGCGCACCGGAGCGACACAAGTGGGATACACGATCGGCGTAGACATTGGAACCTCTGGCACCAAGAGCTTGTTGATCGACCCCGACGGCAACATCCTGTCCGAGTCGTCGGCAGCGTATGGGGTGTCGATGCCGAAACCGATGTGGACCGAACAGGATCCCGAGGATTGGTGGGCGGCGACGGTGAAAACGATTCGCGCCGTCGTGAAGGCCTCCCATGCCAAGCCGGCGGATGTCAAGGCGATCGGTCTGTCAGGCCAAATGCATGGTTCTGTCTTTCTGGATAAGTCAGGCAAAGTCATTCGTCCGGCCCTCTTATGGAACGATCAGCGGACTGCCGCCGAGTGTGACGAGATTACGGAGCTCGCTGGTGGCCGCGACGAACTGATTCGCATGGTAGCCAACCCCGCGCTAACCGGGTTCACCGCTCCCAAAATTCTGTGGCTCCGAAACAAGGAGCCCAAACGATTTGCGCGGCTCAAACATGTACTACTTCCCAAAGATGAGATTCGGCGTCGTCTCACGGGCGAACTGGCCACGGATGCCAGCGATGCCAGCGGAATGTTGCTGCTGGACGTTCGAAATCGATGCTGGTCGGACGAATTGCTCGGCAAGCTGCAACTGGACCGATCACTCCTCGGTAGAGTGTACGAATCCGACGAGGTGACTGGTTCACTGAGGCCAGAGATTGCTGAAAAACTTGGGCTGACAACGGACTGCAAAGTGGTCGGGGGCGCCGGCGACTGTGCCGCCGGTGCGGTTGGTAATGGTATCGTTCGGCGAGGGGTGTTGACGGCATCACTGGGAACGTCCGGCGTGATGTTCGTTCACTGCGACGAGCCCCAGACCGACAAGCAGGGACGACTGCACACATTCTGTCATGCCGTAAACGGCAAGTGGCACATGATGGGGGTTACGCTTTCCGCCGCGGGTTCGCTGCAGTGGTTTGTGGAAAGCGTCTGCAAAGAGCTGGCTACCCGGCGGGGCGCCGATCCATATCACACGATCAATACTGAAGCTGCCTCCATTCCGGCCGGTAGCGAAGGACTTCTGTTTACACCTTACCTGGCCGGGGAAAGAACGCCTCATGCCGATCCGCACGCACGCGGTTGTTTTGTCGGGCTGACCAGCAAGCACCAGCGCGGGCATATGGCCAAAGCCGTCATGGAAGGCGTCGCGATGAGCCTTCGCGAAAGCCTGGAGATCATCAAGGATTTAGGGGTCCCCGTACGCGAAATGCGTCTCAGCGGAGGCGGCGCGAAGAGTCAGTTGTGGAAGCAAATCTTCGCAGACGTGATGGATCAAACCGCCTGTACGATTAACGCCGAGCAAGGGCCTGCCTACGGCGTTGCGCTGCTGGCAGCAGTCGGCTCGGGGCAGTACAAAAATATCGAGGAAGCCTGCAAGGCAACCATCGAAGTCGTCAAAAAGACGCCGGCCAAAAAGGCGAGCGTAAAAACCTACAATCGGCTATTTCCGATCTATCAGTCACTCTATCCGTCCCTCAAAGCTTCCTTTGCCGCCATCAGCGAGCTCTAAGCTGGCAGAGCAAAAAAACCGGGAGAGAAGAAAGCTCTCACTGACTGCGCGAAAACAATGGCATCGCTTTACATCATTCGCGGCAAAGACCACGGTCAACACTTCCCTAT
>JANQJJ010000342.1 GCA_028281725.1 Pirellulaceae bacterium
GCGCTGGCGATCTTCTGCTCGGACCAACCCTGCCCAGACAGGTTCTGCGCGTGGCCCATGGGGCTCTGCGGAGAGATCCTGACTTGCTCAGCCAAGCGGATCATTTCACTCAAGCGGCGAGTCGCTTGATCGTACGCCTGAGTCATCGCTCGCACGGCGAGCAATTTGGAATCGATTTCTGCTTTCAACTCGCGTCCCAAGTCGTGCAGTTCGACCTGCCACCGAAGGATTTCCGGCGGAGCGCCAAGCGATTCCGTTCCGCGAAATTGGTTGTGGGCGGCTGCGACGTTGGCGTTATGTTTCAGCGGTGCCATCGCGACCGGCAGGGCGGAACGCTTGCGCCGCTGCCAGCGCCGGCGCAGCATGAGCCAGCATAGGACGCCGAGGCCCGACATCATCATCAGCTGTTGCCACGTTTCCGACGATATGCTCACTGATTCGTTTTCCCATGGATGCTATCGCGGGCGACGCAGAACGTGCCGGTGAGGCAGACGCACTCTCGATGGTTGTTATCGACGCCAGCCGGCTAGCAACCCAAACCCGGAATGGAAATTCGTTTTGAGCTCATGGGCCACCCAACGACTTTTCCGCCTTTAGTGATCGTGATGGTGATCATGGCCATGGTCATGCGAGTGATGATGATCGTGGCTGGGGTGGTCGCTAGCGCCATGATTTTCATTGCTGGACCGATCCAGGCGAGCTACCGACGAGCGGGCCGGTGGTGTCAGTCCCAGAGCCACTGGCAGCGCTGAGTCTCTAGCGAGCTGGAAAACCGCTTCCAGCGTCTGGCCACTCTCGGTCGCCAGCAAGCGGCAATCGTCATACTCTGGTGAGATCCGACACTGAGGCTCCCCGGAATCTAGCCAATGCCAGGCAACTTTGACGCGGACCTTACCCAAGGGCGTTTCCACGCGAATGGTTTCGCGATGCAGCTTGCGACGCGACACTCGGTGTCGGCGAATACCGAGCGAGCCGCTATGCTCGAACAGACGGTCCTCTAGCGTACCGCGAAGTTCGGGACGACAGATCACCGATAGCAAGACGCCGGGCCGACTTTTCTTCATCGCGATGGCGGTCGTGAATACTTCCAGGGCACCCGCCTTCCATAGCTGTTCAATCGCAAAGCCCACTTGTTCGCCGGTCGCATCATCCAGATTGGTTTCTAGCACCACCACATCGTCTTGTTCGGCAGCCACCGGTCTGCCGATCAAGACGCGCAAAATGTTGGCTTGCTCAGCGAGATCCTTGTGCCCTGCCCCATAGCCGATTCGGGAGATTTGCATGTCCGGCAGCGAGCCGAAACCGTCGACCAAGGTTGCCAAAACGGCGGCTCCGGTGGGCGTTGTCAATTCGGCTTCAATGGAACTACTCCGGAGCGGGACGCCGATCAGGAGCTCCGCCGTAGCCGGAGCAGGCACACTAACCGAGCCATGGGCAATCGTGATTGTGCCGCAGCCGGTGGGAGTCGGCGAGGCCAAGATGCGGTCGATCCCCAGGTTGTTCAGTGCCACTGCGATCCCGACGATGTCTACGATGGAATCCACCGCTCCCACCTCGTGGAAGTGAACTTGCTCAATTGGAGTGCCATGCACCTTGGCTTCCGCAGCTCCCAAGCAGCGGAACAATCGCAGCGCCATGTCCCGCTCTCGCGGCGTGAGCTGGCTGCCGGCGATCAGCGCCTCGATATCGCTCAGATGCCGATGGGCGTGTTCGGGCGGGTGCTGCACGCGGAGCATCAGGGCTCGAAAGCCATGGCGCTGCGTCTGGCTGAACAGGAGCTGGACTTGAGGCAGTCCCAACGACTGGACCTGTCGCTCGATATAGGCTGCATCCGCCCCCGCATCGACCAAGGCGGCCAACGTCATATCGCCGGCAATACCGCTGGCGGTGTCTAAATAGGCGATAGCCATCCACTTAACCTGCTCGGAGTTGAAAAGGAATGCGGTTGGCCCACTAAACTAGCGGCTCAGGGCGGTTCAGGCAACGATTGTCCGGGATGCGACTGAAAAACGATCGTTGATAGCCGCCGAGTTACTCCAGGCCAAACAGTCCGGCCGGTGGGATCAACTCGCCACCGACCGAACCGAGCTGGACGGTGGGTAGAAAGCGAGGTTCGATACTGAAATTGAACGAGACGTTATCCCGCGTATGGTCTACGTTGGCTCCGATGCGAATCAGGGCGGTTTCCCCGATGCGCGTCAGCCCCAACGACTGCCCAATCGACCCGGTCGATGCAAAATCGAAGGCCGCGCTAGTGTTAAAGATCCATTTTTCATTCATGCGGTAGGTCATAGAGCCGTTGAGCACGTTGGCGCTGATCGGCCCCTCTAGGGACAAAAAGCCGAGGTAGGCGTCGGCTCGGCCCGGACGGCTTATCTGAGCGCCCGCCGAAATCGACTTCAGACCCTGTGAAAAGACATCGAAGTAGCCATCGGAGAGCAACGTCAGCCGATCTCCCACGTGGTACCGGAAATCGTAGTTGATCGCGCCCACGTCTTCGCCGAAGTTGTCTCGCTGAGCACGCGGGAAAACGATCCAGTCCACATCGAGCTCCACTAGGTCTACAATACGTTCCTGACCAGGCAAGCCACGCTTGGTTTGCCAACGCTGATTGATGCCGAATCGCATCTGGGTCATATCGTCCACCACCTCGCTGCTGGCGGCGGTCACCCAACGCTGCAGGCCGCTACGCAGGGCAAAACTGCGCTCGTCAAACTCAGGCGGGAGCACGCCACCAAAACTGTTAAATATGAAGCGGCGACGAAAGTGCTCCTGCGCGTTGTCGTCCAGTGGATCATACAACGGAAGCTGATCGAAATCCTGGTTGGAATCGGCGTAGAAGAACTCGGATTCCAGCGTGATTTTGTGAGCGATTCCGCGCAGATCGAATAGCCGATTCTCGACGTTCGGATAGACTTTCCAGAACGGCAAAGACGTGCGGATGCCGGCCTGTCCGGTCAAACGCGTTAGATCGTCTTGATTGATATCTTCGTTCCAGAATCCGGCCTCGCCGGAGACAAACGGAACGAGTTTCCAAGCCCCCAGCGACACCGGCATGCTTAGTTCTTGCCGCGTCGTTGCCCGCAATCCCTCGCTGTCTGTTTCCCATGGCAATAGGGCGAATTTAGCCGCATCTGCGGGATCGAGCGGTGTGCTCGCAACGCGCTGGTGGGCGTAACCCACGCTGGTATGAGCGTTCCATGTCAGACGCTGCCCCAACAGATCTTGAGCGAGCCAATAGTGGTCGATTCGCGGTAGCCACTCGCTTTCGGTAAAGAAGTCGTTTACCCGGGCCTGGCCCGAAATGTCAAACATTCGGTTGCCGTTGTAGCGCCTGAGCCGCAGCGCCGTGCTGAAATCCTTTTGTTGATCCCATTCGGTTTCAAAGAACTGCTCCAGGAAATTGCGATCGCTGATCCAACCACTTTCGGCCATCAGCTCCAGATTGGGCGATAGGAACAATCGGTGCCGCGAGAGGATTCGGCCGCGGGTATCTTCCTCGGGAGTCAGGTTGATACGGTCCGAACCGACGGTGTCGAGCCCGTCATCCTGCAAGAACCAAGCGTCGGTGAATCCGGTGCCCGGCGCGCCGAAGAGCCAGGTGGGACGGTTGTATTCGAAATGAAAACCGACTGCTGGGCCGCGTTCGGATAAATAGTCAGTCGAAAGACGCAGGTCGGTGCCACGCGGCCCCTCAATGCCCAGGATCTGGTAGACGTTCAATTCGCCGAAAACCTGGGTTCCAAAGATATCATCGTTTTTGACTCTGAGGCTGGAGAAATAGTAACTGGGCTTGGACAGATTGGTGCTGAACGTGGGCCAGTAGAAAATCGGAACTCCACCCAGGTAAATAACATTATTGTTAGCCGTGGCGCGCATGTTCGTCTCGCGTGAGGGATCGGCAGGCGCGAAAACGGAAAGATCCGATTCGTTGCGTGTGTCTCGTAATTGCACCTCGTCTGCCTGCAACCAATAGCGCGGCACGCCAAGCCGGCTGCTGGTCACCGCGGCGCCGTAAGCGACGAAATTCTGTTGGTCTCGTTGCTCCAGAACATCCGCTTTCAGACGTAGCAGCCCTTGGTATTGAGGGACCGGCGTGAGGATTTCGGCCGAGAGTACCATGCCATACTCACTCGACACGTTGTAGTACATGCGGTCCGCATAGATGACGCGGTTTCCTTGCTGAAAGACGATGTTCCCATCCAGATACAACTCGATCGGACGATCGGGCGTGGACGAAAGCCCGCGAAAGAAGTTCATCGGCGTTTCGCCCTGAACCCACACCACCGCATTGTCCGCCTCCAGGGTGACCGTCCCGTAGTCGACAACCGAACCGTCAGCCTGGGTCACCCGGATCCCCTGGACAACCAGCCTGAAACCGCCGGTAATCTGCGCGACCGATTCTCCACTACCTTCGCGTGGTACGAACGAAATGTTAGGCGGATTGGCGCGGCTGCGCGAGAACAGTTCAACCGACTTGGCCGCAAACGGATTGGGCGTCGGAACCTGGCGTGTGATTTGCGTTTGAGGAGGTGGAAACGTCGGAGCGACCGGCGCACTCGGCACGGGCTCCGGAAGCCTACCTGAGGAAACAGGTGCCGAACCATCGCCGGGAATGACCACTCCGCCACTTGGCAACAAGTCCGAGTTATCGGTACTGCCTGACGGCGTCCAGGGAACGGCACCCGGTAGGGGAGTGACCTGATTTGACGGTCGGGACATCGGGGCTTGTTGAGCGGGCAGGGCACCGAATCCGCCCGAGCTGCTGGGCCCAAGTAGTGGAGGTGCGGCCAGCGGGGCGCCGCTGCCTGTCGGACCTCCTCCCAGGCTGCTCTGAGGCTGAGCGAACTGGGCTAGCTGGATCTGACTGCCCGGCTCACGGTTCCAATCCAGGTTGGGAATATCGTACCTCTGAACCTCTTGGGCATGGTAACGCACCGGATGAAGGCTGAACAATCGCCCCATCCAACGATGATCGCGTACCTGACGACCGCCCGACCAACTGGCCTCGGCTCGTCCGTTGAGGTAACAGATGATCTTGCCAGGGTGTTCGACTCCTTGCGGACCGCTGCGTTCGATCCAAAGGACAATCTCGTCCGCGGAGGCTTGAAATTCGCCTTGTTTCAGTCGGCAGTCGCCCTCGAAGGCAAGCACGTCATAAGCACCCCGCACTGCTTTTCCAACCGTCGCTGCTTTGACGTCGATCGTGAATTGGGGACCGACCGTCGGAAAGTCGATATCGGCTGCTGAGGAGACGCGCAGGCTGCCTGCCAGCAGGCATAGCATCAGTAGCCGAGTCACCCCAACTTGCCTGCCCCAGCGCGCACGTTGCCACGGACCAGGTGCCCACCTGCTCGAAAGAACCGAATTGGGTTTTGGGCCCCTAATGCAAGGCACCTCGCAGCTTTCTAACTTGTTGGGCTCGGGCGATCGGAGAGCGCATCCAATACTCCCGCAAAAAAGAATTCCACAAATTGCTTATAGGAGAGCTGGCCTCGCCGAGCCAAGATCAATCAATTACCGCGGAATCATGCCCTGGCTTTTGACTCGTGGGGCAATGCGAGCATTTCGTGATGGAGGCTACTTGAGTGAACCGAGCCTGTTGACGACAATCTGGACCGCAGCGACCGCAGATTTTGCTTGCATAAGCGTTTTAGATCGTGACTCGAACCTCACCAACACCCATGTCCACGCAATATGACCGCAGCCAACTGATCGATTTGGTCAAGGAACATGCCCTTGAGTTTGGTAAATTCACTCTGGCGAGCGGCAAGGAGGCGAGCTTTTATCTGGATTGCCGAAAACTGACGCTGCATCCTCTGGGGGCCAATCAGATTGCTGCGGGAATGCTGGAATTGCTCGGCGACCAGCAGCCCGACGCTATTGGTGGCATGGCGATTGGAGCGGATCCGATTTCAGCGGCCACGATCACGTTGGCTGGACAGCGTGGCGACAATTTGGTGGCCTTCATTGTCCGAAAGGAAGTCAAGCAACACGGGACAGGCCGGCAAGTGGAAGGTCCGGTTAGACCCGGCATGACAGCGGTCATCGTCGAGGATGTGGTGACCAGCGGCGGCAGCGCGCTCAAAGCAGTTGACGCGGCACGCCAGTTCGGTTTACAAGTGGACAAGATCCTGGCGGTGGTCGACCGACTCGAAGGCGGGCGCGACGCCATCGAGGCAGCGGGCCTGCAGCTGGAAACACTCGTTACCGTCGGCGATTTAGGTATCGAGCGCTAAGAGCGCATGCACCGGTACCCTGCCTGCGAATTTTCACCGATAGCCGGAGCCAGACGCTCGCCTCGCTGGCGGTTGGATTCGACCCACTCCACCGGACTCCCTTGTTATCGGCGCAGGTTGTCCCGACTCAAGGGACGTGAAGGCGGCCAAGTGCTGCCGATGCCAACGCACTGACTCCGTAGCGAAGCATGAAAATCACAGCGAAGCATGGAAATCGCAGCGAAGTATGGAAACAGCGCTCCACAAACAACTCAAACTCCACTACGCCGAGACGGATGATCAGACGGAAGTCACCGTGGATGGGTTCCGGATCGACGCGATCTCTCCGTCGGGGGAGTTGATTGAAATCCAGCATGCGTCGCTCGGAGCGCTGCGCGAGAAAACCAGGAAGCTGCTCACGAAATCGGGGCACTCTCTCCGGATCATCAAGCCGATCATCGCTCGCAAGCGTCTGGTAACGCTGCAGCGCCGAGGCGGCAGCGTCAAACGCTCTCGTATGAGTCCCAAACGCGGCGAGTTACTGGATCTGTTTTTGGATCTGGTCCACTTCGTCACGGTGTTTCCGCGCAAGAATCTGACGCTGGAAATCGTTCTGATCGAAGCGGAGGAGACGCGCATCGATCGCCAGCGACCGACGCGACGCGGAAAGCGTTTTGTTACGCTGGATCAGCGTCTCGTGGCGGTGCAAGATTCTCTCGAGCTGCGATCTGCCCGGGACCTACTCGATCAATTGCCCATCGCCCATCTGCCAACTCCCTTCGATACGGCGGAATTGGCCGCAGCCATGCAGCGCCCACGCTGGTTTGCCCAGAAGGTCGCCTACTGCTTGAGACACACCGGCGCGGCGAAGTTAGCTGGAAAACGTGGCAATAGTCAGCTCTACCGAGCTCTTCGGCGCCGAAACTCAGGTAGCGCGGGCAAACAAGCGGCCTAGCCGACTCGATCACCGGCGGACGCGCCCAACCATGCGATTCCTCGATATGAAGCCGAGTCCGTTGCGACTATCGACCGAGACCGGTAGGTTGTCACCCATCAGGAAGTAACTCTGGTCAGGTAGCGTGCCGAAATCCTGGTGCGGGACGTCGGCAGCAGGCTCGGTAGTCAAGACCAGGTCGCGTGAGACGACTAATCTTTCAATGGCGATAGCTGGACCGGAGCACGTGATGGTGATCGGATTGGTCGGGCTCTCATCGGCGATCCGCGGAAACTGGTTCGCCAAGTCGGACCACTCGAAAGATTTTTGAGTGATATCCGAGCGGACCACCAAACGCTGGTCGTAGCAGGCGATGATCATTTTTCGACGGCATGGCACCGAA
>JANQJJ010000383.1 GCA_028281725.1 Pirellulaceae bacterium
CTTGCAGGATCCATGCCATTGGGCCCGACTGCTGCGTCACTTCATACCCGTTGATGGGCTTCACAGCAGCCTGTGCGTCTACGACTGCCGGACGAGGTGTCGTTGGCTTATCCCTACAAGCGGTCAAACCATCATGCGTAAGTGCATGGATCGCTCGACCCATTTCGAATGTCATCTTCATAGTCACTTGCTAGAAGTGATACCGTTGGAGCAACTATATCAGATTCTGCTGAACAGCACATCGGAGATCTGATCGAGAAGTATCGTCTACTCGTGAGTTCCGGCCCAAAGCGCGGGCGCTCCGGATGGGAAATCATCGTCCACGGGTGGCCTGGAACTCTAGTCCGAGGACGAGCCGATGAAGGGCTGGCTTCTGGGGAGCTATTTGATCGCTCCCATAAGCGGGTTTTTTATCGGGCGGCTTCCACACGCAGAATTCGGTGATTAACGTGTTCGGTGCCATCGACATCACGAGAGCGAATTTCAATCCGATGACTTCCCAGCGGCAATCGGGGAGGCAGCATTGCCCGGTACATGTGAGGCGTGGGGTGCGCTCCCGGCAGCTCGGCCCAGCTACGATTGACCAGGCCCGCCTCGCGGGCCTGCTCGGCCAGATAGGCAGGATCGCGCAGGGTAACGCGTTCCATGGGTTTCCAGACGGAGTCGCTACCGACCCTCATCGCACACTGAGTCTTCTCGGACGCTCCAAAGACGTTCGCGGTGACGACGGTGGTTGCCAGGGCGCTAGCGGGAACCGACTCGGGTGCGTAGATGTTCATTTGGTAACCTGCCGGTCGGCCGGCGGCTCGGAATTTGAGGGAATAGGTGTCACCATCGAATTCCATGATCGAGTATCCGTTGGGCCCACCATCGCTCATGGTCGCATGAGGTATGCCACGTTCGTCAGGTTGCCCTCGCCACCAGCTACCGCAAACGGTGACGTTGACGATGTGGTGATGCCGTTCGGGGCCCTGCCAGCCATCCTCCTTGCCGATGAAACGATGCTCCATATAGTGCGTATGAGCGGAAATCGAGACGGTTGCCGGCCGCTTCTCAATCAGCCGATACAGTTGCTGGCGATCATCGACCTGGGTCAATGGGATGTGCATCATCAAGACGACCAGCTGTTCCGCTGGGATCATCGACAGGTCTCGACGGATGAACTCCAGTTGCCGCTCCCCCAAGCCGCCGTGATAGTGCGCCTTTTGGCCATCGTGAGCGCCTACCCAGGTCACGTCATCGAGTACGAGAAAATGGGCGGGACCGTGGTCAAACGAGTAATAGGCTGGACCATAAATCCTCTCAAATGTCTCATCGCTGTGGGCATCATCGGCGGCTTCCAAGTTCATATCGTGATTACCGATGACGTTGTACCAGGGGATTCCAATCAGCGCGATTGCCTGATTGAGCGGTTCCATGACAGACAGGTCGTCAAAGACAATGTCACCCAGTGTCACTCCAAACGAGGCTCCATGTCCGTGTTCCTCGATCACCTGCTCGATGACGTCGTGGGCGATGTACTCCACCTCTCGGATGTTGCGAGGCTGAGGATCGCCGAACATGAGTGCTTTGAACGCATCCGGTTCTTCATGACGCACGAGAGGAAAATTGATCGATTCCGGAAGCGGACCGGTTGGCGCCACTCCCTTATACTTAAAATTTTCGGGCGAACCGGCTGGTTTATGGATGTAATAGAATTGCGGCAAATTATTTCGATTCAGGGGCGTCATCCAACCTCGCGGCTTGATGACGAACACGATTGTCTCTTCAGAGACCGGCAACGCGTAGTGTCCCTGGTCGTCGGTGCGGACGATCTCCCGCCCATTGCTGACTTTGATATTCGCCAACCCCGGCTCGTCTGCATCGTGCGTCCGATTTCCATTGAGGTCGTTAAACACAATACCGCGGGCCGTTTTCGGCTGGTCCGCGTGGGCACCCGGCGGATGTGCCTGAGCACGAGGAGCCGAAAGAAACATCAGCGTGTAACTGAGGGCGACAAGGGACAGTACGAATCGAGGTTTCATGGCTAGTTTCTTCATGATCAATGCGAGTTCTCTACGGGGTGCGACTGGAGGCCGGGTGCGTCGTCCAACCTACGAGTTTGGAGAGCCCGAGGGCTTCGAGGGCCCAAGAACTTGGAGGGAAAGGGGGAGGCTTCGGAAAGGGGCAGGCACCAGCATTACCAGGTACCCGAAAATCCATGGTCCGCTTTACGGGGCCTGCTCTCGTTTCCGCTTGCCTGCCCAAAAACGGGTCGGGTAAAGGGGTCAGGAGTCAATTGCCGCCAGCGGCCCTTCGGGTGCTGAGCACAATTGACTCCTGACCCCTTTACCCAAATCTTTAGTGTTGTCAAACCACTAGGTTAATCGAACTGGTACCAAACTCACTCCACCTAGCCACGATATTCGGCGGATTTGCGGAACCTTCATAGCTTCTGACCCGACTACCCGCCCGGGGAGCGGTTTTCTTTTTGAGCGGACTGATTGCCCTGAGTTGTCCCTGGAAAAACACAGGTAGCTATGGCCAGATGCCTTTGCCGGTCGCACTAATGCGTTGCTCTGAGCCAGTCCCAGGCATCGGCAAGCGTTTCCTCGACGGGCCGCCAGTGATAGCCCAACTCCCGTTTGGCCTTGCTCGAATCGTAGAAATGATTCAGCGAACCCATGGCGATGGCAGCTCCATTGACGTCCTTCTCCTGCAGCGGAAGTAGGCGATTGGCCAAGTCGATTGCTTGGCCGATCAGCCGGATGCCCCGGCCCATGCGAAACACCCGGCGCTGACGTCCAGTGGTTGCCAGCATTTTTGTCCACAACTCCTGATAGGTCAGGTTCTCACCGGCCAATATGTACTTGGCACCGGACTTGCCTCGGTCGACCGCTGCCACGATTGCGGATGCGACATCGCGAACATCACAGACACTACAGCCGCCCGGTGGTGCGGCCAGGATCGGCGCTTGGTTGACCTCCAACATCATGCGACCACTCGACGGCTTCCAATCGTACGGGCCAAGCATGAAGCCCGGAAGCACAATCACCGCGTCCAGATTCGCCGAACCGATCAAGTCGACGACGGCACGCTCTGCTTCGGTTTTACTGACCACGTAGGAACACTGAGTCTTGCCCACCCCGCCCTCGGCCCGCTCATCCATGGGCTGGTCTTTGCCGATCGCGGCCGGCAACGTGTCGACCGTCGACACATGCACCAGTCTCGCACCGGTTTTCGCGCAAGCGTTGGCAACGCGCTGCGTCCCCTGGACATTGACCGCACGCGACTCTTGGAGCTTGCGCCAGCCGATATGGATAAAGGCGGCTGAATGGATCACGGCCTGGGATCCCTCGATCGCGGAAGCCAGCGTATCTTCGCTGTCAAGGCTGCCTTCGACCACTTTCAGATCGAGTCCCTCAAACGCTTTGCGCGACGTACCCGGCCGGCATAGCGCGGCGGTGGCGATGCCCTGCTCACACAAGTGGCGGACGATGCTGTTCCCGAGCAAACCGGTTCCACCGGTAACAAAAATCATGCTCCTCACTCCGGCTGCGTGGTTGTGAGAGTCTACCGAAGACACCCACCAAGTCGACTGAAGCAACTTACAAAAATCGTACCAACCTGGGGACTCGTTATGTCGCGTCACCCCGAGATTCGAGTTAATCTATGGAGAATATCCGGCGCTCAACTCTAGAAAATCGCGGAGTCAAGATGGCAAGCCAGCTGAGAAAACGATTGCCGATTTTTCTGGCAGTCCTAGTTACCGGCCTGTTTCCAGCGCTGGCCGACGACAACGCGAAAACCAAACAGTGGATCCGTGCCAAGCTACCGAACTTGATGGACGTCTACTATCACCTCCACATGCATCCTGAAGTCTCTTATCAGGAAGTGGAAACCGCGAAGTATCTCGCCAAAGCTTGGAGGGATGCCGGTTATCGAGTCACGGAGGGTGTCGGCGGCCATGGCTTGGTGGGCCTGCTGGAAAACGGTGCCGGCCCCACGGTGATGTTGAGAACCGATTTAGACGCCCTGCCTGTGACCGAAGCGACCAATCTCCCCTTCGCCTCAAAGCAAACCGTGCTGACCGACTCCGGAGCTAGTTCCGGCGTCATGCACGCTTGCGGCCATGATGTCCACATGACCAACCTAATCGGCGTAGCCCAGTATCTGTCGGCGCATCGCGAAGCCTGGAGTGGCACACTGATGTTGATCGGTCAGCCGGCAGAAGAACGAGGGGCCGGCGCGAAAGCCATGTTGGCCGACGGGCTGTTTGAGAGGTTCCCCAAACCTGATTTCGCGCTGGCTCTGCACTGCGAAAGCGCCACGCCGACCGGAAAGGTTGCCCTCAGCCCTGGGTACTCGCTGGCCAACGTCGATTCTGTTGACATCGTCGTCAAGGGGCAGGGCGGACACGGGTCGGCTCCGGAGTCGACGATCGACCCGATTGTGCAGGCCGCCGATCTGATCATGTCACTGCAGACGATCGTCTCGCGAGAAGTCAAACCAAGTGAGCCGGCTGTGGTGACGGTGGGTTCGATACACGGCGGAACAAAACACAACATCATTGGCGATAGCTGCCATTTACAACTCACCATACGCAGCTATACCGACGAAGTGCGTCAGCAGGTACTCGCGGCGATCAAGCGCAAGGCAATCGCCGTGGCCCAGGCCTACGACGCGCCGGCTCCAGAAATCACGCTGTCCGAGGGAACGCCAGCTCTGAAAAATGACGCCCAACTGACGGCCAAAGTCGCAGCCAGCTTCCGTCGGGCACTCGGCAAAGAAAACGTATTGCCCATGCCTCCGGTGATGGGAGGCGAGGACTTCAGCCAGTTTGGATTGGCCGGCGTGCCGATCGTCATGTACCGTCTCGGCGTCGTATCGCAGCAGCGCCTGGACCGCTACGAAAGTCTTGGGCAAGTTCCGCCAACACTTCACTCGCCCACGTTCTATCCGGACGCGAGTCAGGCGTTTGAAGTCGGGTTGCTATCAATGATTAGCGCTACGCTGGATCTCATGCCAGCAAAGTAACGTGTGGCAAGCTCGTTAGCCACCTCTAGCCAAAGCTCGCAATAGCCCCGGGGTGTTAACCTAGGTAGAAACAGCGGACTATTCCGGCGACAACATCCTGGCAGGAGAAAAACACCCCTGCGATACGATTTTGGATGGTAAGGCATACTCTAGTGCGAGCGTAGCGCTGGTTGTCTGCACATGGACAGACCTCCGAATGCGAAGGACCGAAAAAGGATGAGCCTACGTCTACTCCCCGTATTGAGCTTGATCGCTGTGGCGACAGTTGCGAGTTCGGCGTCCGCGCAGCATCCGTATGGACACGATGCGGGAATGTTCGAGTCGTTTCACTATGACTACTACCGAAACAAGATGTGGCCTCTGCCCTTTCGTGCCGCAGACACGCGCGCCGTGATGGGGTACTTTGACGTCCAGCGAAACAACGGCTGGAAGCTACACAACACGGTCGGCGCTTCCATGTTCGACCCCGAGACAAATGCACTCACCGACTCCGGACGGGCTCACGTTAAATGGGTCATCTCACGCGCTCCAAGGAATCGACGCGTTCTTTTCGTACTGCAAGCGAAAGATCGACACGCCACCGCAGCACGGGTTGAATCAACGCAATTGGCGGTCTCGGAGATGGTGCCTGTCGGACCGCTGCCGTCCATCTATCTGACCGATCAGGACGCACCTGGATCGTCCGGTGCGTACCAAACGGCGATCCACCGAGCCATGACGAACTCGGTTCCGAGTCCTCGACTGGGGACTGATCCGAATACTGCCACGAGTCTGTCGAACTAAGGACGCGATTCGAAACTCCACTTCGGCTCGGCAGCCAACTTGGGGAGCTCCGGCTTTGGCGGCCCGCTGGGACGAATCACCGGACTGGCCTGTTTCGGTCGACCAGCCAGCGTTTGGCGACGTTCCCATCCGAGTTCGAAGCGATTTTGAAAACACAGCCTAGCGGTCTGTCAAAGCTTAATCTTTGGGTCGGGTGAAGGGGTCAGGAGTCAATTGTGCACAGCACCCGAAGGGCCGCTGGCGGCAATTGACTCCAAGTC
>JANQJJ010000394.1 GCA_028281725.1 Pirellulaceae bacterium
TGTTTTCACACGACCGATTCGACCAGATGCAGCCTACCGCTGACTACGAAAAGATCCACCAGGACCTGTCGTTTCTGTCCTGGAGAAGTTTTCGAGAGACAGAGGACGCGCGTTTCGTCGGTTTGGCCATGCCGCGTATGCTGCTCCGGCGACGCTACGCCGACCGATCCGATCGCGAAAGCGAATTCCCTTTCGTCGAAGAGATCGGCGAGCATGAGCATTGCCTGTGGGGCGGAGCCGCCTTCGCCCTCGGGGAAGTGCTGATGCGATCCTTTGCCAATAACCGCTGGCTGGCTGACATCCGCGGAGCCCAAAGGGACAGCAGTGGCGGGGGCTTGGTTCACGGCATCGGATCGGACGAGTTTGCCACCGACAGCACACAGGTAGCCCCCAAGCCAATCGTCGAGCTACAAATCAGTGATCGCCTGGAACGGCAAATGGTGGATCTCGGCTTTCTGCCGCTAAGCACCTGCAAAGATCTGCCCGTCGCCGCCTTTTACTCTTGCGCGTCTGCCCAGAAGCCCAAGCAGTATCAGGATCCGGATGCCGGAGCCAACGCTAAGATATCCGCCATGCTCAACTACATGCTGTGCGTTTCGCGATTTGCTCACTACGTCAAAGTCATTGGGCGTGACAAGATTGGAGCGTTCTTGGATCCGGCCGACCTGCAGCGTTATCTGGAGAACTGGATCAACGGATACGTCACGCCGGATACGGAAGCCAGCGAACGAGTCAAAGCGCAGTATCCGCTGCGCGAAGCAAGCCTCCAGGTTCTGCCCGTGCCAGGCAAACCGGGCTCTTTCGATTGTATCTTTCGGCTCGCTCCCCACTACGAACTCGAAGAGATGCAAGCCTCCATCAAGCTGCGAACGGAGTTGATTCGGCGGAATTGACACCATGCCAGACACCACCAACACAAGGCGACTATCGTGACCGCAAGCGAACTGTTTCAAGCCGGTAATCTCCAGGGCGCAATCAGCGAACTGACTCAGCTGCTCAAGTCCAAACCGACCGACGTCGCGTCGCGGTTGTTCCTGGCCGAATTGTTGTGTTTTGCAGGTGAAATCGATCGCGCCGAGAAGCAGCTGGACACCATTGCGCAGCAGTCGACCGAAGGAGCCATGACGTTGGCACTCTATCGCCAGCTGTTGCGCGGAGCGGTGGCGCGTGAACAGGTGATGTGCGAGGGACGCGCGCCCGAAGTGGTCGTCGCGCTTCCCAAAGATGCGGAATTGATGCTCGAAGCACTCATGGCTCTGCGTCTGGGGCAGAACGAGGAAGCGGCCAATTTGCAGCGACAGGCCGACGAGTTGCGGCAGGCGGCCTCGGGGTCATGTAATGGTGAGCCGTTTGAGGAGTTTCGAGACCTGGATGACCGGGTCGCGGGCGTGCTCGAGGTCGTGACCAGCCAGGGCAAGTATTACTGGGTGCCCTGGCAGAGCCTGGAGTCTTTGGAATTGGAAGCTCCCAAAGTCCCGCTGGATCTGCTTTATCGCCGAACCCAAATTGACGTTCGCGGCGGTCCGCAGGGAGAGGTCTACATTCCAACGCGATATGTCGCGGCTCGCGATGAACCGCAGAGCGACGCTTTGTTGCTGGGCCGGGCCACCGATTGGATCGGCGAAGAAGGCCAGCTCGTCCAGGGACGGGGACTACGCACGTTCCTGGTCGGCGGTCGGGAAATGACCATCATGGAAATTGAAACCTTAAGCTTCTCGGCGCCCGCATCATGAGCAAAGTTAGGCCCGATCAACTCCTGCTACCGTCCGTGCTCGACCGGTTGTTGGACGACGAACCGGGCACACAGCACGACGTCGACCGAAGTCGGACTCAGCTGCTGCGCGACCTCAAGCAGTCGGTGCGCCGGGATTTGGAGAACCTGCTCAATACGCGCATCAGCCTGTACTCGGTGCCGACCGATCTTGAACAACTGAAAACGTCTGTTTTGAATTACGGCATCCCTGATTTTACCGGCCTGGCGATGGGCAGCCGTCGACAACGGGAGAACCTGGCGCGGCGGGTCGAAGATGCCATCCGGCGGTTTGAAACGCGGTTCAAGTCGCTGCGGGTCGAACTCGTCGACGATTCCGGAAACGTCAAAGATCGTGCTATACGCTTTCGCATCGAAGGGCTGCTGCATGCCGAACCAGCTCCCGAACCGGTGACGTTTGAGTCGCAACTTCGTCCGCAGCTCGGTGATTTCGATGTGAGAACGAGTACCCCATGATTGACAAGTTACTCGACTACTACCAACGAGAGCTGACGTTCTTGCGAGAACTGGGCAGTGAGTTCGCCCAAAAGTACCCCAAGATCGCCGGGCGGTTGCGGATGGACGCGGATGCCATCGAAGATCCCCACGTTTCGCGATTTGTGGAGGCCTCTGCCCTGTTGGCAGCACGAACTCGGCTGAAGGTGGACGACGAGTTTCCCAATATCTGTCAGGCGGTTCTCCAGACGCTCTATCCACACTATTTGGCTCCCGTTCCTCCGTCGTCGATCGTGCAAATGAGCCTCGATGACCTGTCTGGAGAAAAGGTCGACGGCTACGTGTTGCCTCGAGGAGCGAGACTCGAGTCGGAGCCGATTGATGGCGAAACAAGTGCGAAATCGACATGGCGCGCCATC
>JANQJJ010000402.1 GCA_028281725.1 Pirellulaceae bacterium
TCCAGCTCTTCACCATGGAGCCGGACTACGAGCCCCGATCCGATATCGACTAAAACCGCACACCCCCCGACAGGTGCATTGCCGGCTCCCAAGCAGCAAACGACTTGGTCATAATGCACCGCCGGTTGCTTATCCCGGCTTCGATATCTTGTGATTCAGAAATCCCTTTTTCAGTCGCCGCAAACCATGCCTCTGTCGTCATCGCGTCCCCAACAATTACAAGAACTCGCTCGGCGCATCGCCGGCCGGCGCGTGCTCTTTGTGCTTGGTAGCGGAGTCAACGGATTTCTGACCAGTTGGGACCACTCGATCACGAATAATGATTTGATGCTTGGCATGGAAAGTCATGGATTTGGATCGTGGTCACTCCAGTATCCGCAATTGAAACCGACGCAGAGCCAGGAGTACGGCTTCATCAAAGTGGGTCTGCGCGATGTCCAGGTGTGGCTCAAACGCAAGCAGAGCTCGGTACGCATAGCGCAAACTGGATTCATTCACGAGTTATCCCGATTCCAGGTGCCGATCGTCTCTACCAACTTTGACACGGTCATCGCCCAAGCCGCTGGGCGAACGGTCCTCCCCCTCAATTTCCAGCGTCCTGACTCCCGCCAGGCGAATCTGCACGAATTGGTCATCCATCCCTATGGCTCGTGGTTCGACGTCGAATCGATCATCGATTCGCACTACTACTCGATTCATCCGTTTGAACGATACGGAACGTACGAAGCCGACATGGGGTTCTCACCCGCCGAGCCGTATCTAGCTCCCCCTGGTTCCGTAGGCGTGCAATTGGGCAGCGGTACACACTACTTGCCCCCACCCCAAGGTTACGTGTCCAGTCGTGCTCACCAGGCCACGAAGGAGTTACTCGAGCAGGTGGTCACCGACGACGTGTCCCTGGTTTTTGTTGGCGGCGGTCGAACCTGGACCGACGTCAATTTCCAACACTTTCTTTCGATGGCTACTCAACATGCCGCCGGAAAGCCGCACTACATATTGGCCATGGACCGAGAGGCCAGTCCGTACCAGCGCTTTCTAAAAGGGCACGAGGAGTTTGAAGTCCTGCAATACAGCCACCTGGATGATTTATCGGACTTCATCGGCAACGTCGGTTCGGCTCCCACAATCACCCCGACACCTGAATCTGAAGTGTTCTCGATAGATTTATCGGATGACGCGGAAGATTTGTCGGATGACGCGGATTCTCTTCCGCTTGATTTACGGCGGATGGGCCCCCTTCCATTAGAATCGGCGGACCCGGATGACCAGGACAATCTGTCCGGTTTGATGAACGCGGCGATTGACGTCAGCCGTGCCTCCGATAGTTCGGCTCAGTTCCACGTGCCCGTCGATTGGGAAGACGCGTACTACGAAAGTACGGAGATTCCGGCAGCCGAGCCAGCGATCGGGTCGAACCAAGACGAGGAAACGGAATCGTCGGAAGCCTTCATGCGACCCGTCCTTTGGATCGCGGGCACCGACGACATACGTCCCGTTCTGTCATTGGGCGAGCCGTACGATCTGTTGATCAAGATGTCCGACCGGCAGCTGGCCAGCTTGGTGGCTTTTGGCGAAGGAGAGATCGATACTGCCAACATCGCGCCGGAAGGCTTGGAAACGGATTGGGTCGTCTCTTCGCAAACGTTTCGGTTCGAGGAATCGAATACACAAGTCGCGATCCAGGAATATCCGCTCCGCCAGGGGACGCGCTATTCGGCCAGCTTCGGACTGCGTGTTCCCAAGTCCGGCGAAAGTGAAGTGCGCAGCATTCGACTTATCCCACTATCCTCCACAGACGCTTCGGTATCGGTGTTGATTTTTGCGATTTGTCCGTTGCCGTCCGGCTATAGCCGACGCGAGTTGATTCGCGAATTTGACGTTGAACTGGATGTCGAGGAGCCCCATGTCAACCCTTAAACTATCCAACGACATTGAGTATCGGCGCTACTCCGATTTCGAACCGCAAGCCACGGTTTGGCAAGATTTCCCCGCTACCCTTGTCTTGCGAGTTCGGCGCGAAGAGGTCCATGCGACCTACGATGAACCCGGAGGCGTGCGTGAGGCCGGACGGTACGAAGACTGGCTCTTCGACCAGGCCAAGGCGGAGACTTACCTTCCCAGAATTCTAAAACGGCTCAAAATCGTTCGCGAAAACCACTCGGACTACTTCGACCACATCGGTGAGACGTTCGAACAAGACTTGGCGGGATACGATTTGTCAGACGGTTGGGGGCAGTCGAGCACTACCGTAGACGTGGAGCATCTCGCTGCCTGGGACCGAGTGTCGCGCAGCGGTGAACTCTGGGACTTGGCCAAAACGAGCTACCAGTTGTACAACGCGGTCTTTCCCAAAGGTACTTGGCTGCGCGAGACCCTCGATCGTTTGCCGCTTGGCAGCATGCTCGACATTCTTTGGTCCAACGTCGATGGACACGTGATGAACGTGCCTTGGGGACTGCTGTATCAGGTGGAGCCGGGACGTGGTCAACCCATCGATCCCGAACAGTTTTGGGGCCTCCGCTACCGGATCGACAACCATCCGTATTCCATGGGTGCTACCAAGCTGTCGTTGGGTGAGCGGAATCAGGCAAATGTCGGACACGCTTACTATTGGAAAGGCCTCGAAAACGATAGAGCACTGCAAGAGGCCAACTGGCAGAAAGAGCAATTCAGCACGGTCCCAACGCATGTCGCCATGCCCACGAACCAAGCGGCGCCCAAAGATCAATTGATTCAGTGGCTGGAAAAACCGAATCCCCATCCGATGCCGGTTCTGTATCTATTCTGCAAAGCTAAGTCTGACGACGAGGAACCGCGGCTCGAGTTTGGTCATGACAATACGAATCGCGAAGCAGTGACCATTCGGCTGCTGGATTTGCCTTCAACGCCCTTCGACGATGTCCGCTTTGTTTTCTTCAACGCGTGCGAGACATCGCAAAAGCAAGCCGGCGAGGCGTTCAACCTGTTGGAATCCCATTTTTTTGAGCGCGGGTGTTGGGCATTTCTGGGGACGGTTCACGAGACGCCCATCGGCTTGGCCAGCAAGTTCGCGGCCATCTTCTTTCACTTCTTTTACGGACGAGGGGACCAGCCCATGCTGCCGGCCGGTGAGGCGTGTGTCCACGCAAAACGTTTTCTCTGGCTCAAGTATCGAAACATTGGCGGCCTATTCTACAACTACGTGAATGAATACGCGCTTTCTCTCGTTCACGATGCCGAGAACGACACTCGCGCACCGAACAATCCATAACGGAGATTCCACTCGATGAACGATGTTTTCGAACGTTTCTTACAAGCCGATTCGGCGGGCCGGGCAGCTCTGATTCAAGACTCGGACGCCGCCGAAGTATTGCAGCAACGCTTGGGCGCTCGCGGATTTGAGCAATTCACTCAGTTGGCCGAGCGCTATCGGCAATCTCAGGCCGAACACATTGCTGCCGGAGATCCTCCGAATCTGATCTTCGTGCCAGGGATCATGGGATCGCTGCTCAAGCCGACAATTGGTGCGGGCATCTGGTGGATTGACGCAGCGCGGACGGTCAAAAAAATCGATTCTCTCGGACTCAACTCAAGCGGCACCGGACCGACCGATCCCAAACTGGAGGTCGTACCGTGCGCGTTGGACCCCAGCTACGAAGGCTTTTTGCTCAATGCTTACGATTTCAGAGGGTACACCGTCGTTCAGCATCCGTATGACTGGCGAAAAAGCCTGCTGCACTCCACGGAAGATTTGGCGAAAAAAATTGAAGAGACTTGGGCGAACAACGGGAACAAACCGGTGCATCTGGTAGCGCATAGCATGGGTGGCCTACTGATCCGAACCACCTTGATGCTGCACGGCGAGCGGCTCAAGTCACGCCTGGGCCGCATCGTGTTCATCGCGACGCCGCATTACGGTTCCAACTGCATCGCCTACTACCTTCGCGAGCATATTCGCGGTACTTGGGCCATGTGGGGAATCGGCAGGTATCTCAGTCGAACGACCTTCCGCAGTTTATGGGGCGTTTTTAACTTGCTGCCCGCTCCGTCGGGTATCTATCCCGGGACGCGTGACGGCGCTGAGCATCCTTGCGTGAACTTTGATTGCTATGACGCGGCCCAGTGGCGATTGAAGATGACAGCGGTAGAGCTAAGCAACTTTCAGAACGCTCTGACGGCGGCCAAGGAATTGCACGAGAGGCTGTTTGAATTCCATCAGAGAATGCCAAGCGAGTTGCTCGACTCCATGGCCGTCATCGCCGGGGTCGGCCACGAAATGCCGTTCCGAGTTGAAGTTCTGGACGGTCGGCTCTATGGTACGCGCACCGAAGTGGACTTCGATCGTCGACCGAATGATCCTCATGGAGAAAGCGATGGCAGCGTCTCCGTGGCTTCTGCGGCTCTCGAGGGGGTTTCGCGGCATACCCGCTACGTCGTCGGTCCCCACGCTTCGCTGCCCAACCAGCGCGAAGTCTATCAAGATGTGTTTCGTTTCTTAAACCAAGAGCCTATGCAGCTTTCCACGTCAGCCGCCGGCGCGTTGTCAGGTCACCTGAGCACCACGGCCACGCCAAGCGAAATTGGGTTCGTCGATCAGTCCGCCTCAACCGATCCGCATCACGATCTTGGAAACCGCTGGCGAATCCCTGAACCCACGCCAGACGAATGGACAACCATCCAGGCCGATATTGAAAACGGTCGCATGCCCCAATTCGATCGGGCACGTATCTTATGATTTTTTTCGGTGGCACAACGCACTCTGGGCTGCCCAGCGAGCCGCTCAGAGCGTGTCCGCTCAGGCCTTGCAGCCTCGCTTCAAGCGACTTGCGCTCCTCACCGAAG
>JANQJJ010000429.1 GCA_028281725.1 Pirellulaceae bacterium
CATCCAGTAGCGAACCATCGGCTGGCCATGGCAGCAACGACTTTGCGCCAGTTCGTTTTCATGATGCGGAAAGACCAGGTCGAGACCGCCGCCGTGAATGTCGAACGTCTTTCCAAGAAGTCGGCGACTCATTGCCGAACACTCGATGTGCCAACCCGGACGACCTTGCCCCCAGGGGCTGTCCCAGCTGGGCTCATCCGCTTTGGCTGATTTCCAAAGGGCGAAATCACCCGAGGACCGCTTCCTGGCAGCCGCCTCGCCCCCTTCTCCCTGCTGACTATCGGCCGTTCGATTGCTGAGCTGCCCGTACTCAGCGTCCCGCGTGACATCAAAGAAGACATCGCCACCACTGGCATAGGCAAAACCGCCGGCGACTAGTTCTTCGATAAAATGAATAATCTCGTCCATGTTGTCAGTCGCGCGTGGCAAGTGATCGATTTGATCGACGCCCAGTGCCTGCAAGTTGGCGAGATAATCCATCGTCATCGTGGTCGCGACTTGCGCCATGGACGTACCATGCTTGCGCGCCGACGCGATCAGCTTGTCATCCACGTCGGTGATGTTGACGACCCAGGTCACATCGTAACCGCTATAGACCAAGTAGCGTTTGATGGTGTCAAAAATGACTGGCCCAACCATGTGACCGATGTGAGCTTCCGCGTAGACCGTCGGGCCACAGAGGTACATCCCCACCCGTCCCGGCTCGATCGTCTCAAAAGCCTCCTTTTGACGAGTCAACGTGTTATAGACGCGAATCGAACTGCTGGGGGGTGCTTTTGAGGTTGCTGTCTTGGAGGTCATTGGCTCAGATGTTGTTTCCGCTAATGGTGAGGCGCTCGCCACAGGTGAATACTCCTTTATTGGTCGCGAAGGATCGTTGCGGCCGGGTGTGCGTTGGTCATGCGACCCGCGTCCCTGGAAGCCACCTACCCCTTGTTGATGGCACTTCGCAGCCGCAAATTATAGGGATTCCGACCCGGGAGGGTACGCCAGTTTCCGCCATGGCGATCGGCTGTTTTTTAGCGACGCTTCTGCAAGCTGGCGGGGGCCCGAAATCGCTTCCACCAACACGAGGATGGTTCCGACAGGTATCCTGCTGGAAATCTCGGCTCCAATCAGTGCAATGACCTCATGAAACTACGCCCTGAAACCGCAACGTGGTTAGCGACTTGGCTGCTCAGGATCATCGGCGGCTCCATTTGCCTGGCCCTGTTTCCGATCTTCTTCCCGCTCAGCCTGATGGCAACGATCCATGAGCGGCTGGGTTTGGGAACCATTCCCGAACAACCGATTTTTGAATATCTAGCAAGATCTCTCTCGGCGATGTACTTCGCCCACGGTCTCATCGTGCTGGCCATTTCAACCGATGTCAGGCGCTATCAGCCTCTGGTCGGCGTGATTGGGGGGATCAACCTGGTGCTAGGAGTCGTCCTCCTGATGACCGACCTCTGGGCCCCCATGCCAAGCTACTGGACCATACTGGAAGGCCCACCGATTGTCGCCGTCGGAGGTTGCCTGCTTTGGATCTGGCGGCAAATCGAACAGACGCACTCGGCATAGGTAGCGCCCATTCTCTAGCGTCACTTGTAGGTGCTCGCCGGCCCGAGCGATTTCGGCGTTACCGATTGGCATGCTGCTCGATGCGCTCGACCAACTCCGCCGGCGGTGCGTCAATGGTGACCACGCGATCCGGCCCCGTCCCGTCACGGACGATACAAATCAACTGTCGCTGGGCCGAGGCGGCGGTTGGAACATCCACGGCGGATGAGGTTTGGTCATGGGCTGCAGAGGATTGGCCAGGTAGCCGGAGCAAGCCACCGGGTGCTTCCGGTGCTCCGGGTGAATGGGTGGAGCCAGGCCGCGCCGGGACTGTCGAGGAGGCCAGTTGCATCGCCGAGTCAGTTGAGCCGGCGAGTCGATTGGCTGGCGAACCGACCTCGCCGGGTTCAAAAAGATGCTCCATACCGAGACGCTCAATTTGAGCGTAGACGACCTCGGCAGCCGCGTAGATCCCTTCGTCGTCGGTCGCATCGGCCGCATTGCACACACCGATCAAACGCCCCTGCTCGTCAAACAGGCCGCCGCCACTACGTCCCACGGCGGGTGCACCGGCGATCTCGACGTTCGCAGCCCCCAGGTAGCGGTTGATGTTCTTGATTTGCGTGTCGCGGCGGGTTGGATTGTCTCCGTGATCGCAGCCAAAGCTAAACGCCCGTTGGCCAATTTGAAGTGCTTCTCCACGGGGCAGGATTTCAACCGGTTCGATTCGAATCGGAAGGCGAAAACTAATCAGACCGATGTCCTCTTTGTCCGCCTTGAAGTCGATCAGCTGAGCCGGCAAGTTGGCTTCCTGAGCGGTTCCCGGAAGAAGATCCACGCTCAACTGGGAACCGGGCTTCATGTTGCGAAACAAGTGTCCGCAAGTCAGCACCAGCGCTTCATCACCATGCACATCCACGAGGGTGCCGGTTCCATAGGCGGTCGTATTGGCCTCGTCGACTCGAATCCTGACCGTGGCCGCCGCAGCTCTAGCAATCGCCTCCTGGATACTCAGCTGGCCAGACCGCGCGGCGCCTAAGGCGGGAGATCCGCTGGGCGGCTCCGGCGGCGCCGGCTCCGGCCGGTGCGACAAGCTGGATGCCGGCGTTGATAGCGCGCCGGCAGCGGCCGATGCCAGCATCGGAAACGCACTCAGGCCGGGCGACTGGCCACGCACAATCGGCTGCGGAGTTGACGTCGGCTGTGCGGGCTCTGACGTTCGGCTGGAAGGTCCATTTTGGTTGCGAGCGGCCACACGGGCCAGACGCCGGCTAATCTGGCTATAAGACGCCGCGCCCACCATGCGATCCACTTCTCTCCCCCCGCTGAGGATCACGAGAGTGGGGAGATTCTGAATACGAAACTGTTGCGGTAACTGCGGCTGTCGGTCGATATCGACCGGTTGAACGTTCCATCCCTCTTGCTGCAGCCGATCGAGCGTCGGCTGAAGCTGCCTGCACGGTTCGCACCATGAGGCAGTAAAATGGACAATCGTGCAATCGGCGTCTCCGCCAACCGCCATCATGGTCAAAGCAGACAAGATCCAACTCGCCATTGGTTTCCCTCCCAAGGCAGACTACTAATCTGGAAAAGACTTCGGTTGCGTCCTGCAATGAAGAGGCTGGAGTTTCGCGAGATGCGCAGCTGGCCGCAAGGGCAATCGCGGAGTGCGCAAGGCATGTAGGCATTCTTGGGCGTGGCACCATTACCGCCGGTTATTCGAGCAGATCGCTGCGTCGCTCCGCGGTGCGCTGCAGTCGCTGCTGAGTGCGCCAGGCGGCGATTTGCTGATGATTGCCACTCAACAGAACTTCCGGAACGGCCAATCCGCGGTATTCTCGAGGACGCGTGTAGTGTGGGAACTCCAGTAGTGCTTCGTCGGAAAAGGAATCCTCCTCGCTGCTACGCTCATCCCCCAAAACACCTGGCACCAGTCGGATGACAGCGTCCACGATGGCCATGGCGGCAACTTCGCCACCGTTGAGAACGAAATCGCCCAAGCTGATCTCGCGGGGCCTGAGAATGTCGATAACCCGCTGATCGAATCCTTCGTAGCGTCCACACAGAAGAATCAACCGCCGAGCCTGAGACAGCTCTGCCACGACGGATTGCTTGAGCACTTGTCCCTGAGGACTGAGCAGAATCAATTCTCCAGGATCTTCCACCAATCCCCGGACCGCTTCCACACAGGCAACCGTCGGCTGGACCTGAATGAGCATGCCTGGCCCGCCACCGTAGGGTCGCGCATCGACCTTGTTGTGTTTGTCTTCGGACCAGTCGCGCATATCGTGAGTGTATACCTCGACCAATCCTTGTTCGATGGACTTTGATAGCAAACTTTCTCCAAGGTAGCCCGGGAAAATTTGTGGAAAAAGAGTAATGATGTCAAAACGGATACTGGCTTGTTTCATCAGGCTTTTTGGATCCATTAATCAAAGCTAGCAACCAAGATCGTCGAGTCAGGCTGTAGCGACAAGGTTTGCGCGACCGATAAACTTTAACGGAACGCGCCCTGCGAACCATTGTGACGGATTTAGTTGGAGAGTCTACGTGTCTTCGGTTCCGACATCTCGACCACACGATTTCAGCCATTCAGCCGGATTGCGAGATTCGCTCTACCACTGGATCAGTGACTGGGGCGGCCTGGTTTTCGACGCCCTGACAACGCTGGGCGATATGGCCATCTTCAGCTGGCGGATGTTCGTATGGTTGTTCACTACTCGGCCGAGTAAGGGCACGATCCTTCCCAATTTCTATCACGTGGGGGTCCTCAGCCTGCCGGTGGTTGCGCTGACGGGAACGTTCATCGGAATGGTGCTCGCCGTTCAGAGCTTTGCGCAGTTTCATAGTATCGGGCTTGAAAGTCGCCTCGGGGCAGTAATCAACATGTCGCTGGTACGCGAGTTGGGACCGGTCCTTGCCGCGACCATGCTCGCCGGCCGCGTCGGTAGTGCCATGGCTGCGGTCTTGGGAACCATGCGGGTGACGGAGCAAATTGACGCGTTGATCAGCATGGGTGCCAACCCAATCCACTACCTGGTCGTCCCGCGATTTCTGGCCTGCATTTTGCTAATTCCCGCCTTGACCATCATGGCGGACTTCATGGGCATTGTGGGGGGCTACTTCTATAGTGTGGTCATGCTTGGAATTGATCACTTCCAGTATCTCAACAACAGCCGGCAGTTTGTCGGTGGATGGGATTTCTTCATGGGAATCTTCAAGAGTTTCTTTTTTGGTGGAACCATCGCGATTGTCAGTTGCTATCGTGGATTCAATTGCCAGGCGGGTGCCGAAGGTGTCGGTCGCGCGGCAACGGCAGCGTTTGTGTTTAGCTTCGTCCTGATACTCGGTATTGATTTGATTTTGAACATCTTTCTGGATGCCGTCTATGCGGCGATTTGGCCTTACGGAGCAAGACTGATTTAGTCCTTAGTCGGGTCCTTGGGTGAAGGATCTACGGACGCTTGGCACTCCGGCGCACGTCGGCAGTGAGACTCAAATGGTCAACGTTATGTCAGAGCTAGATTCACGTCCCGAACATCCAGCTGACGAAGACTCTGCGCCCGTACCCCTGGTCGAACTCCGCGAAATGACGCTTAAGTTTGCGCGACAAACCATCCTCCAAAAAATTAACTTATCCATACCACGTGGTCAAACGGTTGCGGTCATCGGGGAGAGCGGGTGCGGCAAGACCATGCTGCTCAAGTCGATTGTGGGCCTGATTGAGCCGACCAGTGGCCAGGTGTTTTATGACGGCCAGGATATCCACAGCCTGGGCGACGTGGAGATGACCCACCTGAGACGCAAGTTCGGTTTTGTATTCCAAAATGCGGCTTTGTTTGACAGCATGACTGTGGGGCAGAATGTTGCGTTTCCTCTGGTACAACACAACCTGGAGACAGGACGAAACCTCAGTCGCGTTGTCAGCGACCATTTGGCGGAGGTCGGCCTGCCGGACAATGTTGCTCCCAAACGCCCGGCTCAGTTGTCCGGCGGCATGCGGAAGCGGGTTGGCTTGGCTCGGGCTCTGGTCTTGCAGCCCGAATTGATGCTCTACGATGAGCCAACGACGGGACTCGATCCGATCATGAGCGATGTCATCAATGAGTTGATGGTCCGCACTCGGGACAGCAAACGAGTCACGAGTGTAATTGTGACTCACGACATGCGGACCGCCCGGAAAGTGGCTGATCGCGTCGTCATGCTGTACCCTTTCGCGCGGCTGAAGAAGGGGGAAAAGCAAGTGATCTACGATGGGCCTCCGTCCGGACTCGATACGGTGTCCGATAGCCGCGTCCGTCAGTTTGTTGAGGGCGAAGCCGGCGAGCGTTTGATGGAGCTGCGGCGGACGGCATTTGATGGATTCGAAGAGACGCCCATGTTGGCGGACAAATACTCGGACTAAAGCAGGCAGGTTGCCATCCGAACCAAGGATATGTCATGGATGAACAAGGATATCGCTTCGGCGTGGGAGTACTCGTCGTCGCCTCGTTAGTGATCGCGGTGATCCTGGTACTCTTTTTTGGCGCAGCGCCCAATTTTTTAACCAAACGGTACGTAGTCACGATCCGGTTCGATGCCGCACCGGGTGTCGCTACCGATACGCCGGTTCGCAAGAACGGAGTCCAAATCGGGCGGGTGAAATCGGTACAGTTGCTCGATGAGGAGGGCGTCGATCTGGCGCTCGAATTGGATGCTGCCTACAAAATCCGGGCTGGCGAGATGCCGCAGATTGGCACCGGCTCAATCATTACCGGTGATGCGGTGGTCGAATTCATCCCGGCCACCCCCAAGAACTTGCTGGCTCGGTTTGACGGTACCGGGGGCTCTCCCAAAGACGGTATGCTCGATGCCAATGAAAAACAACTCGCCGACGCCCAGATTCAGGATGGTGATTTTCTCTCCGGCGGTCGTGTCGCTCCGGACCCGCTGGATACTCTGGTCAACATGCAAGACTCTTTCGCAACGACGCTGACCGCCATCGAGCAGGCTGGAAACCAAGTCAACGGTCTCGCTCTGGACGTACGCAAAATCATTGGCGGTGGCGATGGCGAACTCCAGAAGATCGCGCAGAAAGCCGAGATGACCATCGATAATTTCAATCAAACGCTCGACGCGATCGAGATCATATTCCGCGATCCGAATCTGAAATCGGCCCTCGATACGGTAGCCACGCGGTTGCCGGAACTGGTCGATGAAGCAGAAGCGGTCATGCAACAGACCGAGAGCACTCTAGCATCGTTCGAAGGTGTTGGGCAAGCCGCTGAGGAGACGATGCAGAATATCACGGAGTTTACCGAGCCGCTTGGTGACCAAGGTGAACAGATCGTGCTCCAAGCGCTGCGCACCCTGGATAACCTGGATGGACTGCTGGTCGACGTGCGTCAGATCACCGCTCGCGTCAACAACAGCGACGGGACCCTCGCAAGATTACTCGACGACGAAACGCTCTACTACTCACTCGTCGACACGGTACAAAACGTAGAAACGCTCACTCGCAGATTGCGCCCCGTGGTGGAGGATGCTCGCGTGCTCTCAGACAAATTGGCTCGCGACCCTTCCAGGTTAATCGACTTGCGAGGAGCCATTACCGGACGACCGCGTGGCGGAATCAAGTAAGCATCTCTGGTAACTGCGTCGCTTTACGGATCGAGGGATGGCCGATAACCGCCACCGGACAAGATGCCGGTTTCGGGAATGCTCTGAGGAGGCTGACCGCCGGGACGGAAAATATTCTGTAGTAGTTGGCCGGGACGCCAGGTAGAACCAGGCTGCTGAGGCGCGGTGACCGCCGGCTCTCCGCCAGGAACCAAGGTGGGATCGATCGGCCGCGTCGGATAACCGTTGCCAGGCAACACGGTTTGATTGCGGAAATCGGGACTCGCCGTGGCCGGTGGCGGAAGGGCCGTTGCCAACCCTTGCACCGCACGAAGCCGCATGCCATCCGCCTCGGCTAGTAAGGCATCGCTGGCGGGCGGCTGACTGGGAACCATCGTCACGTCGACGATGCGCTCGTCACGCAATTCCCATGGCCAAAGCGTCTCGCTGATAAAGTCCAGAGGCGGCAATTCGTACCAGGGCGGTGAGAACTGGCGGAAGACCCGCTCGGTTCGAAATCCGTCGCTGACCACCTCGATTTCCCGTGTTCCGTAGTAGGTATACGACGTCGTGGTGGGACTGGTGCCAATGAACTGTTTATCGACGTAAACTCGAGCACCGGGCGGATTGGTGCGCACGGTAAGACGCCTGCGCACACATCCACACGTTAGGCAGAGCGTGGCCAGCGATAACAATAGGTATCTTGTTATTCCACCTTGTCGCACGATCGGTCCAATCCGTACCTGAGATGCGTGGAGCACCTGTGGGGCTCGGCCAACAACCAACGGTCAGCCTCCGCGGAAGTATAGGAGGCCGCTAGGAACAGTCGCTAGGGCAATTGACCAACGACCGCGGGGGCGGGGTGCAATCTGGGTTACAGGAACGAAATAGGCAGAATTGGTTGTCTATGCTACATACTCAATCCGAGGATAAGTACAATAATCCTCCTATATTCTGGACGGAGGCCTCCCCCCCTGGCCATGCGCTCCACACTTCCTGAGCAATAGCTAGCAAAAGAATTGTCTGAATCGACCCATAGCTCGGAGCAGCAAGAATCGTGGAACAACACGGTCCGCTACGCGGTGGCCTCCGACGTTGGAATGCGCCGTGCAATCAACCAAGACTCGATGAGCGCGATGCCGGCGGAGTCGAAGTCCAGCTGGGAGAGGCTCGGACACTTCTTCGTGGTTGCCGATGGGATGGGTGCCCACGCGGCCGGTGAGTTAGCGTCGAAGCTGGCCGCGGAGTTGATTCCGCATCACTACTTGAAACTCCGCGACATGTCGCCCGCGGAATCCTTGCACAAGTCGATTTCCGAGGCCAATGCCGAGATCTACCGGCGTGGGCAAGCCAATATCGAATTCCGCAGCATGGGCACTACGTGCAGCGTGCTTTCCTTGTTGCCCGAAGGCGCCGTCGTGGCGCATGTGGGAGATAGTCGCGTGTACCAGGCTCGCGGCAAGCAACTGTTCCAATTAACCTTCGATCACTCGCTCGTTTGGGAAATGCAAGCTGCCGGCGAAGTGACCGATGAGACAGCTCGCAGCGGCGTCATCCCCAAGAATGTCATTACGCGTTCGCTTGGGCCCAATGCCAACGTACAAATCGACTTGGAAGGCCCATTTCCCGTTCAGCGAGGCGATCGATTCCTGCTCTGTTCCGATGGGCTCAGTGGCCAGATCACCGACGAGGAAATCGGCGTGTTGCTGCGCACACTTAGCCCTGCGGATGCAGCCCAAGTGTTCGTGGACCTGTCAAATCTTCGTGGCGGCCCAGACAATATCACAGCCATCGTGGTTGAAGTGGTCGACGATCGCATCGCGACTTCCACCCAAGGTGCGATTGCTGTTCGTCGCCTGGGACCCCGCAGGTCCTTTTCGACCGCACTGGGCGTCGTCACGGCTGTCTGTTTCTCGGCAGCCCTGATCCTGCTCTTGATCAGCCTGTTTCCCTTGGCGTTGGTAGCCAGCGCGCTAGGGGTACTGGCCCTCGTCACCGGTTTAGCCCAAGTTTTTTGGAATGCCCCCGAGACCAACAGCTCCGCCACGCGATACGGTAATGGCCCATACCGCCAATACAAGGCGACCGCCTATCAGCCCCTGTTTGAGCACTTGGCCGGGACCATGAAATCTTTGCGGGAGGCCTCTGAGGAACGCAACTGGAAAATCGATTGGCCCAAACTCGATGAGCGGTTTGCCCAGGCATGCGCTCGGGCTGATGCGCAGGACTTTGCTACGGCGGTCAGTATCCAGTCCCAAGTCATCATCGATTTGATGGAACAGATCCGCAAGCAACGGGGCGGTAACACGGGCGATTCGGCGGTCGATCTCTAGCTCAGGCCACTCCGCCTTGAGGGGGTGCAGTTCTTCAGTTGTCAGATGATAGCTAACTTGGGAATCTTCCTCGGGCAATCGGTTCACCCCAGGTTCCGCGGCCCAGGGGAAGCTCCTTCCGGGAAGCTCGACGGCCCACGTTAAACTGATGTCGTTAGCCAACTTAAGAGCCCAGCCCGCTCCCTGCACCGCAGGACTCTCTCTGGCATCGACGTGCTCAGCACGCTAGCTGCTTCAGCTGCTCCGACATCGACGTAGGTTTTACATGGGGGACCTGCTAGACTCCCCCGACTATGATTGGGCGATTTAATCTCTATGTCGTTTGGGAAACTACGAAACTGTTCGTGTTGGCACTCGTCGCCTTCACGGCACTGATTATGCTCGCCGGTACTATTCAGCAGCTGATTAGCCAGGGCCTGGGACCGATGGCGATTATCAAGCTGCTGCCGTATGTACTCCCGATTTCGCTCCAGTTTGCCCTGCCTGCAACGCTGCTATTCGCCGTCTGCAGCGTTTATGGTCGCGTTAGTGCTGACAACGAAGTCCTGGCGGTCATGGCATCGGGCGTTCCGCCTCTAAAGATTATCACGCCAACCCTAATAGCTAGCGTGATACTCTCGTTAGTGGCCGTCTGGCTAAACGACATCGCGTTTTCTTGGGGCCGACCGGGAATCAACCGAGTGGTGATGCACTCCGTTGAGCAGGTGATCTACGGAGTTCTGGCAAACCAGCGCTCCTACAGCTCCGCTCAAGGCCTGTCGATCCACATACACGGAATTGGCCCTGACGGCCGCGAGTTGCTGCTGCCAACGATCACGACACGTCCCAAGGCAGGCGGTGAGCCAACCACGATTTCCGCCCAGTCGGCGCGTCTAAGTATGGATCCTGTGAAGGAAGTTCTGCGAATTGAACTCATTGATAGCGAGCTGGAATCGGGTAGCTTCATGGCGACTTTGCCTGGCGAGCGGGTTTATGAAGTCCAGCTATCGGACGCGACGAAAAAGGGGACGGCAAGCGGACATCCATCTGAATTCGCGATGCGCCAGTTCGAGTCCGAGGTTCGCAAGCAGCGCAAAAGCATCGGTGAAATGCAGGAGATTCTTGCCGCTCGCACCGCCATGGGGCTGGCCACCGGCCGATACGATTGGCTCGACGATGGGCACACATATGAATCCTTGGCCGCGATCACTGTGGGGCGCAACCGCCTATACCGCTTGAAGACCGAACCCTGGAGACGTTGGGCCAGTGGTTTTAGTTGCCTGTTCTTCGTCTGGGTCGGTATTCCCCTGGCGATCTGGATGCGCTCGGCTGACCATTGGACTAGCTTTGGAGCCTGCTTTCTGCCTATTCTTCTTTTGTATTTCCCCGTGTTCGCCGTCAGTCTGGACTACGCCAAAGATGGAAGCTGGTCCCCGGCGTCGGTGTGGCTTGGCAACGTGGTTTTGTTGACCGCAGGCGCCGTGGGACTGCGCAATTTGTATCGCAGCTAGACCTGCACAAGAAAGTCCATTTATCCCGAAGGAGCGGCAGCATTTCTACTCAGGCACCTAGTTCCTCGTGGGAAGCGACCCGGGCGGCTGCTAAGGCGGCGCGAACGATCTACTACGGTTGGTTGGTACGGCGCCGTATCGCAATCAGCCTTTTAGGCTTCACGACACTGATCCTGTTCAATGTGTTGGTGCAGCACGCGGTTCCCCACAATCCGTTTCAGCCGCAGAATCCCTGGGTAGCGACCGCAGTTTTTTGTCTATCGCTGGGACTGGCAATCCGTAGCTGGTCTGCCGGTACGCTCAACAAATCTCGGGAATTGACGACTACGGGGCCCTACGCCCTGGTGCGCAATCCACTGTACGTTGGCTCATTCTTGATGATGTTTGCCTTCTGTATTCTCTGCCGTGACCTGCCCACGCTCGCGTTTGTCATTGGCCCCACATCCTTCCTGTATTGGCGGCAAGTCCGATTCGAAGAACGCAGGCTGGCGGGACTGTTTCCAGATCAGTGGCCGAGCTACGCGCGCACGACCCCCAGGTTCATTCCCCGGCGCTGGTCAGCAGACGCATTCAGGGGCTGGTCCAAGATGGAATGGTTGCGCAATCGAGAGTATCAAGCGTTGGTGGCGTCGGTCGCCGGATTGTTGGCGGTTTACGGCTGGCATCTGGTAAGCAGGCCACTTTAGTAGGACGAAGCTGACAGAGGCTTACAGCCGTAGGGAGTTTGTCTTGTTTTCGCGGATGCTCATTCGCAAAAAGATTCTATACAGCACCGTTCTGCTGACCGGTGCCCTGTTGCTACTGATGTTCATCGGGGTTCGCGGAGTATCAGCGTATCGTCAGCTGACCATGAGTATCCAGGATATTGCCGTTGAGATTCCGGCCATCTCCAAATTGCAACACGAAGTCGACGATCTGCGTTTCGCTTTCCGGACCAATCAGCATCGGCAGGACGACTCGTGGCTGCCCAGTCGCTCCGGCGGCAACGAACGCAGCGCGTTCCGACAACAACTCAATATCGTCTTTCAGCAACTATCGAATTACGAGTCCCAACTGGAGAGCCACCGGGAGTCAGCGCCTTTGCTGGCTGATCGCAGCCGAGAGTTGAATCTGGTGGCAGACATACGCTCCCAGCTCAAGAAGATCCAGATGTCCGATCCGGTGGATCCCATCTTTATCTCATCGCCGGGCAATTGGCTCGAGCAGGACTTGGAGCAACTGGGCGTCATGGTTCACGATCTTCCGGTCTGCCTGCAAGATCGCATGGCCAACTTGCGTGATGAAGTTCGGAGCCAGTACCACCGTTGGTTTGGCATCATCACCTTCTCCGCTACCGTATCCCTGCTGATTGTCGTTGGCTCTTTCTGGTTCTTTCGCCGATCGGTCGTCCAGCCATTCAAAATTCTGCTGGCCGGCAGTCGCAACATTGCGAGGGGGCAATTCGACTATCGTATCAATCTGAAATCTCAAGATGAACTGGCCGAACTGGCCGATGCGCTGAACAAAATGACCAATCGTTTTGTTGAAATCCGCAACAATCTCAACGCGAAGGTTCAAGAGCGCACGCGTGAAGTGGTTCGGAGTGAACAGCTTGCCAGCGTCGGCTTCCTGGCGGCAGGGGTCGCCCACGAAATCAACAACCCGCTCGCCTCGATTGCCTGGAGCGCCGAAGCGCTTGAAAGTCGACTGCATGAGATCCTGCATTGCACCAATCCAGAGCAGCTCCAGGCACCCCACGTTCGGCACGTCTACGATGAACAGGAAGTCGACATACTGCGTAAGTACCTCAAGCGAATTCAAGACGAAGCCTTCCGCTGCAAGGGCATCACCGAACGGTTACTCGATTTCTCTCGACTTGGTGAATCCCAGCGCAGACAAGAAACAGACGTTGGTCAGTCGGTCGCAGATGTTATCGAACTGGTAAAACACCTGGGCCAGTATCGCAATCGCTCAATCGAGTACACGGGCGCTTCGGACATCATGGCTTGGATTAGCCCCACCGAGTTCAAACAAGTCGTTCTGAATCTGCTCACCAATGCGCTCGATGCCAGCCAGGATGGTGGCATCGTCCATGTCTCACTCACGGCGAACCAGGACACGTTTACACTCTCAGTCGTCGATGCGGGCTGCGGCATGACAGAAGAAGTGCTGGAGCATTTATTCGAACCATTTTTTACTCGCCGCCGAGACGGACGAGGTACCGGACTGGGGCTTTCGATCACGTACCGCATCGTGCAAGATCATGCTGGAACGCTGGTTCCCACCAGTGCCGGCCCAGGTCAGGGCTCATCACTTGTATTGACTATGCCACTCAACTCCGTTGGTAATCATACCCATGAAAGACTCAAAGCAGCCGCCTAAGGGCCTCAGCATCCTCTTCGCTGATGACGAAGAATCGTTACAGGATCTCATGAGCATGGAATTGCCGCGCATGGGACACACCGTCACCGTCTGTCCGGACGGCGAGTCGGCGGTGCGAGAATCGATCAGCAGCCAGTACGACTGCCTGCTGGTCGACCTGGATATGCCCGGCATCGGCGGTATCGATGTCATTCGAAGCGTCAAAGAACGCTCGCCGGAGACCGAGGCGATCGTGCTAACCGGAAAGGAATCACTGGAAACGGCCGTTGCCGCAATGCGTTACGGTGCCTGCGACTACCTGACCAAGCCCTGCCGGCTGACCGAGTTGCAGACGCTGCTCGATCGCATCATGCAGCGCCGCGATATGGTCAAGCAGTATCACGCAGCCAAGCGGCAAATAGAGAAAGATCAAGGCGGTGCCCAGCTCATCGGTGAGCATGCCTCCATGGTCGCCGTGAAAAAGCTGGTATCCAAGGTGGCTCCCACCCAATCGACGGTCTTAATCCGCGGCGAAACCGGATGCGGTAAGGAACTGGTGGCCCGCAGCGTGCACGACCAGAGCCTGCGCAAGGATCAACCGTTCGTGGCCATCAACTGCGGCGCGTTGCCAGAGAACCTGATCGAAAGTGAGCTCTTTGGTCACCGCAAGGGCGCCTTCACCGGTGCCGATGCTCAGCGACAAGGACTATTTGAAGTCGCCAACGGCGGCACCATCTTTCTCGATGAAATAGGCGAGCTGCCACTGGGTATGCAAGCCAAACTGCTACGCGTCCTCGAGAGTGGCGAGATTCGTCGTGTTGGAGATAACGAACCGTTTCGAATTGACGTCAGGGCTGTTTGCGCAACGCATCGCAATCTAGAGCAGATGGTAGAAGAGGGTGAGTTCCGTGAAGATCTGATGTTCCGAATCAATACCTTCGAAATCCACCTGCCGTCGCTGCGCGAAAGAACCACCGACATCCCCAGCTTGGCGGTCCATCTGTTCCGGCGATTCCGGCAAGACTCGATATCGGACGAACAACTCTTCAGCCCGGAGGCCATGGAAGAATTGACCAGTCATGTTTGGCCGGGCAACGTGCGCGAGCTGGCCAATGTCATCGAACATGCGTCGATACTATGCGAAACCCCGCCTATCCAGACAGAACATCTACCCAGACACTTCACCGATCGGCGGCTGCGAAAGGAACTGCGCGCCCTGGGCCCCATGTCACTCAAAGAACTGGAATTCACCGCCATCCAAGAAGCGGTCACGCGGCATCAGGGTAGCAAGCAGGCTGCCGCGGACGAACTGGGAATTAGCCTCAAGACGCTCTACAACAAACTCAATCAGCAAGCCGCCAAGACGCTCCCCAAATCCGCCTGATTCCCGCAGGCTCCGATACGGCTCTCACGATGGGCGGCGCCAAGGCTCTAGTGTGAGCCGCGCGGGCCTACTGCGCGAACACTCAGCGAAATCGCAGCTCAATCGAGCGTGGGCGACGCACCACGGAACCCATTGCGTTCTAAGAAGCGTCGCCCAGTAGACGCACAACGCCGACGACCACGCCGAGCACCTCCGCTTGGTCCACCATCGTTGGCGGCAAGGCTCGATTGGCCGGTTGTAGCCTGACGCGTCCGTTTTCAGGAATCCAATATCGGACACACGTTTCCGCATCGCCCGTTCTCAGAATCGCCAACTGCCCCACCGTGGCAAAGTTCTGCTTCTGCACCAGCACATGGTCGCCCGACCTGATGTGCGCATCGAGCAGCGAATCGTCCTGGACTTTCAGCACGTAGCGCCCTGGATCGGTGGCCATCGCGGCCAGATCGAGCCGTTCTTCCGAGGCCGCCGCCAGCGCGCACGCTCCACCTGCAATTCGTCCGCCGACGGGCAAACTGGCATCCATGAATCTGGAAATCGGTTCGGTCAGCTCAATGGCTCGGCTCTTGTTGGCCGTTCGACGAATCATGTCCTTCCGCTCAAGTGCCCGCAGATGACACATCACGCCGTTAGGTGAACTGATGTTCATGTATCTGCCAATTTCCCTGACGGTTGGACCGTAGCCACGGGAAACAATCTTGTCACGGATAAAGTCGTAGACAGCCTGCTGCTGTTTCGTCAGGGGGCGATTGATGGACATGGGCTCGAAGTCGGCGGATGCCATGCGGCGAGGCGTATAGGTGAGCACAAGTATACCTGTGACAGGATGTCCAGTATAACGCCGCCTGCGCTCCGATCCCAGCTAACTTCGCTTGAATTGCTGCAATTCGGCTCGCTCGGGCAGGCGTTTGTAGTACTCATCCAGCGGATAACAACCACTAACGATGCCGTTGCGCGGCGCGGTGGTGCAGTCGCTGAAGGTCCGGCAAACCAGCTTTCGAACCGGGGGTCGACCGGCGGCCACTTCTCGCGGCAGCGTCGGATGCGAGAGGACCATGCGACCCAACCCCACAAAATCGACCATCCGCTCGCGCACCAGGGCTTGGGCAACCAGAGGCAAGAATTCTTGCAGGTACGTATAGCCGGACCCGACCAGCGGCAAGTCAGGCAGCTCGGCTTTCACCTCGGCGACCGCTTGGATCTGACGCACCACGCCTACCAACGGATCCTCCGGCGGGCGGTAGCCATCGCTCGGTGGGAAGATCGCCGGCCGCTGGATGTGTGGGTTGTAGTAGGGACTACCACAGGACAGATTCACCATCGCGACACCCAATTCAACCAACATCCGCAGCAACTCGATCGGCTCTGTCAGATCGATGCTGAGCGGGTTATTCGCGTCGACCCCAAACCCATAGCAGTACTCTTGGCCTGGTTCCCAAGGAACCGGAACACCCGCCTCGGGGCCCGCCCGGTAGGGAAGCGTATCAAACAAACTGAGCCGAACCCCGATCATCAGCCCCGGACATTCTTCACCGATGCGCCGGATAATTGTTCTCAGGACTCGAGATCGCCCAGCCAAATCACCACCAAATCGACCGGGACGAATCCGCGCGCTGAGAAACTCGTGCAGCAAGTATCCGTGGCAAGCTTTCACATCCACGAAATCAAAGCCGATGTGTTGAGCCTGCTTGGCTGCGACGACATAGTCATCGATGAGTCTCTCCAGGTCATCGTCAGTCCAGACCAACGAGTCGTCATTCGGATCGATGCCAAAACGAGCGTCCAGCAGCGGATGATGGTAGGCGATGTGCGGCTGCCATTTCTTGTGGTCAGCGGGTTTACAGAAGCGGCCCGAGTGGGTGAGCTGCAGACCAACCACCAAATCATCTGTCGCGCCGCAGTGGGCCGCATGGGCGTCGACCAATGTTTTCAGCAACTGCCTTAAACCACGTTCATTGTCCGGTGTCGCCAAGGTTTGGTTGGGATTGGCTCGACCGGAGGGTTGTACTGCGGCCGCCTCGCCGCCCCAGATCAGCTTCGCTCCACTTTCGCCGAAACGTGCCCAACGACGGAGCGTCAGAGGCGACGGGCTGCCATCCCGATTGGCATCCCAGCCTTCCATCGGATGAATACACCATCGATTGCCGATGCGCAGATTCCCCACCTGCATGGACTCGGCCAATGGCGAAAGATCCTGTTGCGAGATAATTGTGTCGTCGCACGGCAGCTGCAAGCCGAGTTCGCTTAGTCGTTCTCGAAATATTTCTACCGTTCGAAGCTGCGCAATTTTTACGTATTTAGATTTTGTCATTGGGCCTATTGTTGGATCTTGAGTGCCACGTGAGAGAGCCGGAACGTACGACGAGAACCATCGGAGAAAAAATTCACCGTGACCGCCCGCTTGGCTCCGTTGCCGCTGGCAGAAATGATCTCGCCGCTACCGAACCTCTCATGGGTGACAAAACACCCCTGTTTGAAAGACGACCAGTCGTCCGAACCACCAGACGACTGCTCCATTTCAGAACCTATCATCATCTTTCGCCCGCGTGACTTTCGGTTCACAGATCGGAGGAGACGTTGCCTGAGTTCCTCCGGCGGCAGCTGGCATGCGTCATCAAATTCTTCCTGTAACAGCTCGTCTTCAGAGGACGAACTGACCTCCAGTTGATTCGCCTCATCCCATCCCAGCTCCCCGGTATCGTAGGTGGCGCTACCCCCGATCGATTGATCGTAGGTTTCCCGATATTCGTCGGTCATGTCGTGAATTTGCATTTCCGCTCGCGGCAGTTCCATCAGGAACGAACTCGGAACTCCCGAACCCTGCCCCGAAAATCCCCGACTTTTGGCGTAGCTCAGCTGGAGCCGGTCCTGGGCACGAGTGATGCCCACGAACAGGAGCCGCCGTTCTTCCTCGACCGCTAGAGGATCATCCTTGCTGCGGACGTGTGGCAGTATATTCTCTTCGACTGCCATGATGTAGACACAGGGAAACTCAAGTCCTTTGGCGGCGTGCAACGTCATCAGGGTCACGATGTCCTGGTCGGTACTGAGGCGGTCCGTATCGGCCTGCAGCGCGGCAAACTCGAGGAACGTCTCCAGAGCCGGATGTTCGTCGTCGGCCTCGAGATCCAACTCGCTGACTTCGGCTAGCAGTTCATCCAGATTCGACGTGACCTCCGAATCCTCTTCGATGCCTCCGCCGAGCTTGATCAGATGCTCGCGATACTTGGTCAGCTCGACGGTCGTCTGCAGCAGGTCCAGCAGCGGCCCGTGGACGATACTACAGAGCTGGTCGTAGATCTTCAGAAAACCGGCAACCGCACTGCCGGCCCGCTTTGAAAGCAGACCGCTGGCAGAACCGACGCGGCATGCCTCCAACATCGAAATTTGTTCTGAGACGGCATACGCATTCAACTTGGCGACGGTCTGCTTGCCAATCCCGCGAGGCGGTGTGTTGATGGCCCTTTGCAAAGCCACATTGTCATCGGGGTTGTGCACCAGTAGTAGATACGCAACCAAGTCCTTGATTTCTTTGCGCAGGTAGAACCGGAAGCCACCAATGAGCTGGTATGGAATCTGACGACGCAGCAAGGCCTGTTCAATCAATCGAGAATGCGCGTTGGTGCGGTACAGGACACCAAAGTCGCTGAGTCGGTGATCCCCCTCCTCAGTCAAAGTCACGATCTGATCGACAATGTCCTCTGCCTCACTCCGAGCTGTGGGATAGATGGACAGCCGAACTGAGTTTCCCGACTGCCTCGAAGGCAACAGATTTTTGGATTTTCGAAACGTATTGTTCTGTATCAGGCAATCGGCAACCGACAAAATCTCCGGTGTGCTCCGATAGTTGTCCTCCAAGCGAATCACTTTCAAGTCCGGATAGTCTCGTTCCAGATGGGTAACGTTTTTCAGATTTGCCCCTCGCCAACCATAGATGGATTGGTCTGGGTCTCCCGTTGCAGCCAGATGGGGATAGTCGACACACAAATGGCGAACAATCACATACTGAGCCAGGTTCGTATCCTGGTACTCGTCTACCATGACGTACTGACAGCGTTCGTCCAACTGCTGCCTAATCTCCGGGTTGGAACGCAGTAGAGTTGCGATGTGCAGCAAGAGGTCGTCAAAGTCGACCGCTCCACTTCTGAGCAACTGCTGCTGGTAGTAGGGATAGACCTGTCCCACCTGGTATTCGTCACTCGAGAGCGCCTCTGCCTGGAGAATTTCGGGAGTCACCAGTCGGTTTTTGAAGTAGCTAATGCGATTGCGCAGCGTACCAATCGAGACGTGGGTCAATTCAAACTTCGCTTCCTGGACGGCGGCTTTCAGCGCTGATTCCGAGTCATCGGTATCGTAGATGCTGAAATTTTCAGGCAACCCCGCCAGGCGTGCGTACCGCCGCAACAAGCGTACGCAGAAACCGTGAAATGTCCCAAGCCATACTTGGTTCGGACCGACCAACCGCTCCAAACGGGAGCGCATTTCTCCCGCGGCTTTGTTCGTAAACGTCAGCGCCACGATATTGCGTGGATCAATGCCCGTCTCGATCATGTGGGCGATACGGTGGGTAATCACGCGCGTCTTACCGCTACCGGGCCCCGCCAAGACCAAAAGCGGCCCATGGACGTGGGTAACCGCCGCCGCTTGCGAAGCGTTTAATCCGTTCAGCAATTCGGATGGCATCATGTCGAGTAGAAAGCTAGCAATGGGCTTCGGGCTGGTTGTTGGACTTAATTTCTGGCTACCGTTATACTCTTGCGATCAGATCTTCGGAACGAGCCGAAGAGTGCGACGACCAAGGACCAGGATAGGAGGGATTCCCATCATGTCGCGAACCAGGATTCCAATCAGTCAAGCTGAGGAGCAGGCCCGCCGGATGCGAGAGCAACTCGATCTTAGCACCGCAGAAATTGGCCTGACCGTTCGAACCACCAATTGCCTAGAGGAAAAGGGCATCTTTACGGTAAGAGATCTGCTCAGAAGTACCCCAAAGGACTTATTGAGCATATCCAATTTCGGCGAGAAAACACTCGAAGAGGTCTATTTGGCGCTGGAGAAAATCGGTTACTGCCGGCCCCATCGCACGCCGGTCGCCAGCGGCTAGCTCGTGTCCAATCAACGAAATCTTCGTTCCACCCGAGCGATGGACGAAGCACCACTTAACCAACCTGCGCACTCTAAGCAAAGCGACCGCGTAAACCAAGCGGAACAGAACCATTTCGCAAGAGCCACGCCAGCATCACTCGTTCCGGAGGATGCTGGCGACCTTGGAAGCTCTCCACACGCGATTCGGGTCAGCTCATGCTGACGTCATCCTGCCAAGCTGCGTCGTAGCTGCGCTGCCAATGCGCCTGCTGCTTGGAGTTATCCAAGATATGTCCCGTGGCCGGATCGCAGCGGACCGTATCTCCGGTTCGATAGGCAATATTGCCCAGATGGCATAACAGCGTGCTCTTGTGCCCTTCCAGAATAGGCTGATTGAGCATGCTCGAATCGCCGGCGCGGATCGCATCGACAAAATTCTGAAGGTGTTCCCTCTGCCCACCGGACGACTCGTTACCGTCTTCGATCAATTTGTCGTTGCGGTCGTAGATCCGAAACTTGCCATCGGAATCGAGCTCCAGCGAACCGGCATCACCGTAGAAGGCGCAGAAGAAGCTCACGCGATGCTTGTTGCAAGAGAGCGCGTCCCAAGTAATCTGCTTGTCCCCATCGAACTCGAAGCATGCGGACTGGACGTCGGGGGTTTCCTGGTCATCGTCAAACCAATATCGTCCTCCGGAACTGACAACTCGAGTGGGATAGTCGACGGCCATGCCCCAGCGGCACAGATCGAGTGCATGCACCCCGTTGTTGGCCAGTTCGCCTCCGCCCCAATGCCAAAACCAATGCCAATTGTAATGAACTACGTTGTCACGATACTTCTTGCGCGGAACCGGGCCCTGCCACAACTCGTAGTCCAGACCTTTCGGCGGAACCGCTTCGGCGCCGTGGCCGATGGAGCCCCGCAAGTTGTTGTAATAGCATCGGGCCAAGTGCACTTTCCCAATCGCGCCGCCATGCAGCTTGGCCATCGCCTGCCGCGTGCCCGCCGCACTCCGCCGCTGGGTTCCCATCTGAACACACTTACCGAACCGATCCGCCGCCGCCACCATCCATTCACCTTCCTGCGGATTGTGGCTGCATGGTTTCTCCACATAAACGTGCTTGCCTGCCTTGCAGCCCATGATGGTCGCCGGGCCATGCCAGTGATTGGGCGCTGCGCAAACGAGTGCATCGACCTGCTTGTCGTCGAGTATCTTCCGAAAATCGCTAACAACCTCCGGAGACTTCCCGATCCTCTCGTTGAACTGCTTGGCGGAATTGGCAGCTCTGCGGTCATCCACATCGCAGAGATACTTCACCTCAACGCCATCGAGCTTGGCCAAGTCCAACGCCAACGACTGTCCACGACTAAGGCCCATCACGCCAACGCGGATTGTCTTGGGCGAACCTGACTCGGCCTGGCCAGCTGGAGCGGCCTCAAGACGAGTCGTCGAAATTGCCGACAAAGCGGCACCGGTCAGGACAAAGTCGCGGCGAGGCAGCATGGTAGGGTCTCCGGAAAGGAAAGGTGGGTTGGATTCAGATGGGCCTACCTTTCTAGCTGTTTCCGGGCCAGTTGGCAAATATGGACTCCCGGGGACCTCCAACGCGCCCAGTTTGCTAGCTCCTAAATCGGCCTGGACTCGCTATCTTCTCAGGTAGTACAACCCTGGCAGATGTTGGAGTTCTCAGTCAGGACAGCATAAAGGAGGCCGTCGCATGAGTGGAATGAACTTGTTTACGTGGATCAGGGATGGCGTACGTCAATCGGTCCTTCTGGGGGTTAGCGACGCCGTAGAGCAACTCGGTACGCCCGCCGCTGCCGATGAACTCCATCCAAGTGTCGCTGGATTTCTGCAGATGGAGCATCGAAACGGACAGACGCCCAAACTCGGCGACTCCGCTGGCCCCAAAACCAAAGGCAGAAAACGCCTTGGAAAGTCTCTCAAAGAGATCGGCGCCGAAAGCGGCCAGTAGCCAAGCTCGGGTCGGGTAAAGGGGTCAGGAGTCAATTGCCGGAACGGCCCTGCGGGTGCTGTGCACAATTGCCTCCTGCCCCCTTTACCCAAATCTTTAGTGTTGACAAAGCACTAGGCAAATAAATTCGCT
>JANQJJ010000452.1 GCA_028281725.1 Pirellulaceae bacterium
AGGGGTCAGGAGTCAATTGTGCACAGCACCCGAAGGGCCGCTGGCGGCAATTGACTCCTGCCCCCTTTACCCAAATCTTTAGTGTTGACAAAGCACTAGGCCATCAAGCAACGGTACGCTGATCGCCACCGGGTTTTTCTCACTTTGAGATGAAAATCTCAATTCTGATATCGAAAGATGTCGGAATGAACTGTCCACATGGAGATGAAATTGGCAATTTGCTCTCTGAAGCATGTAACGTTTGCCCTACGAAAAACGCTTAGATCATTGGCTCTTGGAAAAAAATCGTAGAAACATCAGGTTTGGCACGAAACTAGCAACTGTTTTTTAGACATGACACGCGTTCGATGGCGGTCACAACACGGGGGAGAATCAAAAATGCGGAACTCACAACTCACAACGACCTTTGCATTACTGTTGGCTGTCACCGCGAGCTCGGTGGCGATGGCTCAGAACGATCCTGTCACGACGCCGATTAACAACTGGAGCTACCTACGTCACTCCAGTACGGCCACAGAAGGCTACCTTCGAGGCAGTGCGACGGTAGTACAAGCGGCCGGACAGGCGACTTACTTAAACTCCTTGGCGGCGGTCAACTTCCAGGAAGCAACGCGGCGTCAAATTGAGAACCACGGACTATACGTCCGGACGTATTTCGCGAACAAGGAACTCAACCGGCAGTATCGCGAAAAGTACGCACCGGTCCCCCCGACCAAGGAGCAGTGGGAACGAATTACTCAAGCAGCTTTGCCAGATCGTTTGACGGCCGAACAATACGATCCCGCGACCGGCAGACTCGTGTGGCCTCACATCTTGCGTACCGACGAGTACAAGGCATTCCGTGATCGGATCGACCAACTATTCGCTAGCCGTTCGCCTGAGAACAGTGGAGACGGAAGCCCGTCGCAACGTGAACTGAATTCCTTGATCGATGGCATGAAACTCTTACTCAAAAGCAACATCAGCACAGTGAGCGGAAGCCAGTACGGGGCTGCTAAGTGGTTTTTGGTGTCGCTGGATTACGAAGCTCAGCTTCCGATGAGTAGTACGCCGACGGCTCCTGCTGCCGGCACGGCAATTTCAGTGAACTAAGTTAAGGAGACCCCATATCGAGCAAAACGATCCAGAGGGAGACGCGGTCATCCATTCTTTCCCTCACCGCAATTAGTACAACTGCGTCTCCCCACCACGGGCGTCTTCTCAACTTCGAGAAGGCGCCTTTTTTCTTTGGCGATGGTCTCGATCATAGCTTCCCTTGCTCGGCCCGCGGGACAAAAATGGGTCGGGACTGTTCATTTAAGGAAGACCTCTCCAGTGCAATCCGATGGAAGCTACATCTGCGACGCATGCGGTGAGGAGGTGGTCGTTCCCATCGACCCTTCGGCTGGTTCGCAGCAAGAATACGTCGAAGACTGTCCGGTATGTTGCCACCCGAATCTGGTTCACGTTGAGCTCGATGACTGCGGAGAAGCCCGCGTCTGGGGAGAGGCGGAACAGGATTGATACTGATCGTTCAAACGAACTCGGTGCCCAGCCAAAACCTAGCCCGCTTCCATCGGCTGCGGGGCCGAACATTCAAGAAAAAACCGCAGAAGTAGTGAAGAACTCCTGCGGATGGAAAGCCACGTTTTTGGTTTGATTTCAGACTCAGGCAGCTACTTTTTCTTCTTGTCGTCGCCTTCGTCTTCTTTCTTGACCTTCTTCTTTTTCTTCAGAGATACTTTGACAACGCGAGTCTTGGGAATTCCCATCACAGGATCTCCCTCACTCCAGCGGTCAAGTTCCTGCAGGCGCTTAATACGCTCCACGCGTGTGAGGACATTACGATTTCTAATTGCCCCACCACTGACTTTGAGGCTCTTATCGAGCGTCATTATCGATACTCCAAACGTTATGCTTTAATCTGCCCGATGCGTCGTCCAGGCCTGGATTCTTGAGCGGCGGAAAAGAGGGGAGCAGAACTCAAACGTGCAAAGCACGCAAATGGTCCCCCTCTGGCTTCTGGGGCCTGCCCCATCTTTCCGCGACCAATGAGTCGGGTCACGGAGTTTACCGCCAGCCGCTGTTTCGAGCAACGGCTAATTGAGATCGTTCAGCAAGCGGATACCGAGGAGACTCAGACGCAGCCGAAGAAACCTCTCGTCACAAACCACCTGCTAGGGTTAGTTTAGATACACGAAGACACTCCGGTGGACCTACTTTCTCACTGGCTGAACCAGAGCCGCCAAATAGACTGCGCTCATGAGCGGCGCCCGCATACGCATATTGCTCCAATACACCGCGTGCGTGATCGTGAGCGACATGGCGAGCGCCAGCGGCACGATCCAATGGCGCTTTGCACCACCATGGGCGATCCGCCACACTCCCCGCAACGCCAATCCCAACCAGGCGGCATACCAAAGTCCAATCAGTAGGGCGGGTACTGAAAACCCTCCCGAATTGGGCCAAAACGCCCAAAACCAGCCAACTCGGTAGATGCCACTGACCAGAAACATCCCGGGTTGTCGCCGTAGTGTGGCATGGGCCGCAGCGTAAGCCAGCGCGTCGTCCTCAACCTCAGAAATCGCGACTGGCGGAGCTGGATCGGTCTGTTCCCTGTCGACGAACCAGTACTCATGCCGAGTCGGGTCGCCCTCGGGGCCCTGTGCCCCTCGCGATGCCCAGGCGAGGTGAAAAGGTTCTGCGTTCCAGGCCCGCGACGGCCCTTGACGCGCAAAGTGGGCGTAGAGCTGAGGATTGTTGGCCAGCAGCAGGGTGTATCCACCATGGGATGTCGCCCAGATGGGCCGGCCGATCTGAATCCAGTTGCGGAGCGTCCAAGGTACGACGCATACGGCAATCCCCAAACCAAGGATGACCCCATCGCGGATGCGTTGGCGCCAACCAGGGCAGCCGACGATCAGCAGCACGATCCCGCAGAGCGCGGCCCAGGGGGCCGCAGTAGGCCGCGTTAAAATGGCCAGACCAAAAACCAACCCCAGGCCGACCAGCGCCAGCCACTGGTAGCTAGATCGCTCGGTACCAAGTCGCTCGGTACCAAGTCGCTCGGTACCAAGTCGCCCGGTACCAGGTCGCCCGGCGCATGCCGGATTGTGACCGGTAATCGAGTGTCCCTTCCGCTGCATCCCATCTGCGGCGAGATCGCCGCGCCGCGCTGCTTGCCGTAGCGAGTCCTCTCCATCGGTCGCGTTGGCGGGCCGATCCGGTAACGGCCAGACAACCAACCACAGGCTCCATGCGAGAATTGCCAGCAGAGCGGCCAGCGTTTCCGTCATGATCGATTGACTAGCCCGAAGCAGGAGAGGGTCCACCATGACTGCGGCGGCGGCGAGCCAAGCCCAGCGGTTTCCAAGTGCCCGTCCGACGGAAAAGGTGAGCCAGACCGTCGCCACGCCCAACAGCAGGTGCAACAGCGCCACGCCAATCACCGACAGCCGGCCATCGCGGACCAACCAGCTCAGAAGCCACGGATACAGGGGAGGACGATAGGCGGTAGGCCGAACCGGGCTTCCGTCGGGCGACTCAATCCCCAAGACACCGGATTCCGACCAGTTCACTGCCAGACGCGCGTATGAATCGGTGTCCACCTCCAGGCTATCTAAACTAGCGAAGATCGCGATCGAGCGCACCACGGCGGCGGTGATGATGATAATCCACGCCCCGTGTCGAGTTAATCTGGTGGAGAGAATCATGGCTCTCGGGGCGAACTGCGGTAGCTCATGGGTAGATCTCGTACAACAGCCAGAATAGTTTAAGCTCCTCTGACCGCTCGGAGCGTACAGCACTGACGCTGAACAAAAGCTCGATAGTCGCTGGGGGTATCAATCCCCCTGGGCGCGTGCTCAATACACCCCACCACCACTTCGTATCCGGCCTGGAGAAAACGGAGTTGCTCAAGCTTTTCCAACTGCTCGCACGGGCTCTCGGGAAGATCCTTTAGATGCAACAGGAACTCACGACGATAAGCATAGAGGCCAATATGCTGCAAAAAAACAGGAGGATTGCCGCGCAGCAACGCTTCATCCCAACTGCGCGCATGCGGGATGGGACTCCGACTGAAATAGAGCGCTCGGCCGTAGTGGTCCCGCACCACTTTCACACAAGCTGGATCTTCCAACCGATCGCGATCGCGAATCGGCGCTGAGAGAGTCGCCACGTGCGCCGATGGATTGGATTCAAGCAACTCAGCAACCTGGTCAATTGCCTCGGCCGTGATCTCCGGTTCATCTCCCTGCACGTTGATGAATATATCCACGTCGGACATGCGAGCGGCTACTTGGGCCACTCGATCCGTACCACTCTTAAGAGTTGAATCCGTCAGCATGGCCGTCCCATTAAAGGTTTCGACCGCTGAGCGAAGTTTTTCGCAGTCCACTGCCACGATCACGCCGGCGGGACGTCGCGCGAGGGAAGCCGCCTCAAACGTGTGCTGCAGGACCGTCTTACCGGTTTCTCTCAGGAGTAATTTTTCCGGCAAACGCGTCGATGCCAGACGGGCCGGTATGACAATCTGACTGGTACATCGAAGCCTTGGAAAGGCCGCAGCTGTTTGGCTGGAACCGTCCAGGCTTGTACTACGAGCCTGGGTGGGAAACGCGGCAGGCATGATTGAGAATCCCTTCTTCTCGTTGGTGCAGGCAACCATTCTTTGGCGACCACATTCCGTTCTATCAGAAAACGGCGCCCAGGCCCAGACGATTCTTACCCGGTGCACGTGCTAGCAATCACGGGACCGCCCAGTGAAAAAGCCAACCCGATACCCGGCCGCCTGCGACAGCACCTGGACACCTGCGATAGAACCTCGCCTAGCGCACCTGGCGATTGCCACAGCTATAATGGGCGCGCAATTTCTGCCAGCCATGGGAAACAAACATCATGAATTCGATCAGTCACTTGTCTCGCCGCGAAATGCTCCTTACCAGTGGGTTGATCGTCACCGGACTGTCCCAGCCATCCCTCGGACAAAATCCTGGTTCAGAAAAAGACCTCGTTTTCCGAACAACCGATCCCAACAATGCCGAACCGGCTCTCCAGCGGCTGGTTGAGTCTTGGATTACACCGACCAAATACTTCTACGTCCGCAGCCACGCTCCCAATCCGCTGATCAACGCATCCGATTTCCGGCTCAGTATCGAAGGCATGATTCGGCGGCCACTGACCCTTTCGCTCGCGCAGCTAAAACGTTTTGCTGAGCATTCGATCACTGCCACGTTAACCTGCGCTGGCAATCGAAGAAACGAGTTCAACCGCGAGGGTAACGTGGGGGGCGTCCAGTGGGAAGCCGGTGCGATCGGCAACGCCAAGTGGGCCGGCATCGCCCTGGCGGATGTATTGAAACATGCCGAGGTTTTAGAGTCGGCTAAACACGTTTGGTTTGAAGGGCTGGATCAAATTGAGAAGGGGGACGCTATCATCCCCTTTGGCGGTTCTGTCCCGATCGAGAAGGCCATGCTCCCGGTCAGCAACACCCAGACTCACCCCGGCGTGTTACTTGCCTACACCATGAATGGAAAGCCTCTAACGGCCGATCATGGTTATCCGCTACGAACCGTGGTTCCGGGCTATATCGGAGCACGCAGCGTAAAATGGCTTGGAAAAATTGTCGTCAGCGATAGACCCTCACCGAACCACTACGTGGCTACGGCTTACAAGATTGTCAAGAAAACCCAAGCCATCGACTGGTCCGAAGCAGGGCCCATCTACCGCTATCCTATCAACGCCGCCATAGCCTCCCCCAATCCGAATGCTGTGGTCGCGCCCGGCGCACTGACGCTAACCGGTTACGTGCTACCCTCAGGCATCCTAGGCAGTCGAGTTAAGCGTGTGCTGGTATCGACCGATTCCGGCAAGTCTTGGACCAGTGCCGAGTTGACAGGCCAAGACAACGACTACTGCTGGCAACTCTGGAAAGCCAACGTGCAGGTGACTGGCGATACGACCGAGCTGATTGTTCGTGCCACCGATAACCGTGGTGGATTTATGCCTGCCCGCGTACCTTGGAATGCCAAAGGCTATCTTCAAAACTCGTGGTACCGGTTACCCATCAAGACGCGGTAGAATGGACATTCAGGTGGAGCCTTCCCCGCTCCGCTCGCCGAGCACCGCGCCGCGCAATGCTCCGCAAAGAATGATCTGTACAAAATGCTCTGTACTAAGGAGAGACCGCGTTGGATCAGGTGGACGATAGTGAGCTTCTCAGGCAATACCATGAACTGGCCGAATTGGCCGGCTCACTTGCTCATGAGATCAAGAATCCGCTATCGGTAATTCATATGAATGCGGATTTACTGAGCGAGGAGCTGAGCGAAAGCGACTGGCCGGGTCAGCGTCGGGCAGAATCCAAAGTCGACATGATTCGGCAACAATGCCAGCGGATGGAGAACCTGCTACGTGACTTCTTGCGGTTTTCCCGGATGCGCGATCTTGAAATGACTCCCGGCAGCCTCAATGAACAAGTCGATACCGTGCTGAGGCTCTACCAACCCCAGGCGGATCGGTCAGGTATCGAGATCATCCGCTATCTGGATTCGGATTTGCCCAGCATCCTGCTTCACAGTGATTCGCTTCAGGCTTCGCTAATCAACCTGGTTAAGAACGCTCTCGAGGCGATGCGCGATGGTGGACAGTTTGTCGTCCGCACTTCCTCCACGCCGCGCGGCGTGGCACTCGACCTGATCGACACCGGCTGCGGAATGGACGATGGGACAGCAATCCACATGTTTGAGCCGTTCTATTCCACAAAAAATGGAGGCTCCGGATTGGGCCTGCCTACGGCTCGTAAGATCATTGAGGCACACGGCGGACGCATTAGCGTTCAAAGCGAAGTCGGTCGTGGAACCAAGTTTATGCTGGAGTTCCCACCGCCGGCCCGCATTCGCTAGCCCCCCAGAGAGGTGCCCGGGCGAGCCGGCGAGTTTTAACGGCCGCCCCCCCCCCCTGAGTCGTGCTAGGCCTGCTTCGTACACGGGCCAGAGATTGTCCGCCCCACTTTCCCGAGCTTGCCTTGCCTAAAACCGCGCAAGGCAAGTAAAATAGCGGCTCCCACCTCGCTACCTACCCCACCTCAGGTCGAAACGTCCCATGTCTCTGATTCGTTCCACTGTGCGCGCCCTGCGTGGCTCATCGACTCGACGCACGACGTGGCGAGTCCGTTTGATGGTTGCCGCCGCTGGGCTTTGCGGGCTGAGCGTCATCAGTCCGGCCACCCTGGCGGGCGAGGAAGACGAGCCATCTTCCCGGACGGCGACCCATCCGGCCGATGATGCAGACCAGCAGTTCTGGAAAACCGAGCTAAAGCCCTTTTTGAAGAATTTTTGCTACGACTGCCACAGTGGCGAAGGTGCCGAGGCTGACATTGATTTTACCAAGGCCGTATCGGTCGAAGCACTTGGTCAACAGCGACCGCGGTGGAACCAGATTCGCGGCATGATCGAAATCGGTGCCATGCCGCCCCCCGACTACGATCCGCTACCAACGATGGAGCAGCGTGAACAGATCGCGGATTGGATCGATCGCAAAGTCAACCGAGTAGACTGCGGCGTGGTGAGCGATCCGGGGCGCGTCACCGTCCGGCGACTGAACAGCGTCGAATACGACAACAGCCTGCGTGATTTGCTCGGGATCGACTTCCGGGTGTCAAGCGAAATTGGTTTTCCATCAGACGGAGTTGGCAATGGTTTCGACAACCAGGGCGATGTCTTGACTCTGTCGCCAATACAACTGGAGAAGTACCTTCAAGCCGCTCAGCTAGTCACATCCAAAATCATTGTCCTCGATCGAGAGTCACTTCGTGAGCAAAGAGTGTCTGGCGAAGCCCTGTTTGTTACCGAGAGGACGTCCACCAAGTTTCTTTTTGCCGATGGCACGTATGAAGTACGAGTGCGCATGGAATTCGGGAAAAAGAAAAATGAGAAGGTTCCCGTTGCCCTCTTCGTCGATGAGCAGGAAATCCAACGTTGGGAAGTGGGAGAACGCAAGGAAACATTCGTACTCGAACATGACTTCCATGCCGGGGAGCATGAACTAACGATTCATTTTGTTGAAGATCCGCACTCGGATCGTCGCGAGGACACTCAGCGACGTCTGGAGATTGACTATGTCGCGGTCAAGGGCCCGGAGGACGGCGAACCCGCCTTACCGGAGCCGCACCGCCGGCTGTTCGCAGCGATGCCTTCGGACAACAAGTCTATCGAAGCGGCGGCGACTGAGATTTTTACGCCGCTGGTGCGACGAGCGTTCCGTCGAGAGCCGAAACCGATCGACGTGAAACGCGTCGTCGACTTGGTCACGATGGCCACGAGAGAAGGTGAATCGTTCGAACAGGCCGTGGGCTATGGCCTTCAGTCGCTGCTGGTCTCACCCCACTTTTTGTTTCGCATTGAAAATGAGGCAGCCGAAAACCGCCACAACCGAATCGAATCACTTGGCGACTACGCCTTGGCTTCGCGACTTTCGTATTTTTTGTGGGCCAGCATGCCCGATGACGAATTGCTTGACCTGGCTCGTGATGGCCAGCTATCGTCGCCGCAAGTACTCAGCTCTCAGATAAAGCGCATGCTGGCTGATAAACGCAGTGAGGCGCTCGTATCGCGTTTCTTTGGACAGTTTCTGGGCCTCGGGAACTTGAAAGAGGCGACTCCAGATCCCAAGCGGTTCCCGCTGTGGAATGATCGCTTGCGTGACGCCATGCGGCGTGAAACGGAGCTGTTTTGCCAAGAAATCATCGACAAAGACCTTCCGCTGGAAGTCCTGTTGTTGGGTGATTTTACTTACGTGAATCCACGGCTAGCGGATCTTTATGGAATTAAGTTTGACGGCAAGGATCCTGAGAAACTCTATCTCGATGGACCTGGCCTGCCGCGACGCCGCCGTGGCAAGCAGCGTGCTGGTCAGTACGTGGATGAAGATCGTTGGATGCGAGTTTCCCTTCCTGAAAACCGCCGAGGAGTACTCTCTCAAGCGGCGATCCTGACATTGACATCGAACCCTACGAATACGAGCCCCGTAAAACGTGGCAAGTGGATCTTGGAAAGCATCTTGGGCGACCCGCCACCACCGGCTCCTCCGAACGTTCCGAGTTTCGAGGAAACGCAAGAGGAACATGGCAATCTGTCGCTTCGAGAACAGCTGGAGATTCACCGCGCCAATCCGAGCTGTGCCAGTTGCCACCGGGTGATGGACCCGCTGGGTCTGGGGTTCGAGAACTTCGATGCTATCGGCCAGTGGAGGGACACCGACGGTAAACACGCCATCAATGCCGCGGGCCAGCTGGCCGACGGCCGACAGTTCAACGGTTCGGTAGAGTTGGTGGAGTTGCTGCAATCGCGCCAACGAGAGATTTTCAGACATTTTGCCGAGCAACTGCTAACGTATGGACTAGGTAGAGGCTTGGAACCGTATGACAACTGCGCCGTGGACGACATCTTGGCAGCGGCCGAAGACAGGCAGTATCGCCTGTCTGCGTTTATTCAAGCCATCGTAACGAGTGAACCTTTCATCAAACGAACTCTTTCCGGAACGAGCGACTCATGAGCGTACGCAGAATCTCGCGCAGAACTGTTTTGAGAGGCGTTGGCACCGCAATGGGTTTGCCTTTGCTCGAAACCATGCTGCCTCAGGCCAGCCTGCTTGCCGGCAACCCCACCGCGACCAAGCCAAGCCCGGTACGGCTGGCATGGATCTTCTTCCCCAACGGCACCAATCCGGAGCGATGGGAGCCGACGACGACCGGTCCCGATTGGGAAATCAAGGCTTCGCTGGAACCACTTCGGGAGTTCAAGAGCGATCTGTCGGTACTCAGCGGACTGGCACAGGTCAACGCCCGGTCACTCGGCGATGGCCCGGGCGACCACGCGCGAAGCGCCGCTGCGTTCTTGACCGGAGCGCACCCGCTGAAGACCGGTGGTGCCAACATGCGGGCCGGTAAGAGCGCCGATCAAATTGCCGCCGAACACTATGGCAGAGCGACCCGGCTGGCATCCATCGAACTGGGAACCGAAGCAGGCCGCTCCGCCGGCGCCTGCGACAGCGGCTACGCGTGCGCCTACTCAAACAATATATCGTGGCGTACGGCAACCCAGCCCATGGCCAAGGAGATCAATCCCCGCTTGGCTTTTGAACGACTGTTTGGAAACGGGGCCGCCGGTTCCAGCTCGGAGAAGAAGCAACTCCTGTTCAGGCGTTCCATACTCGATATTGTTTCCGAAGATGCGGCTCAGCTGCGCGGCAGCCTCGGCTACCGCGATCGCCAGAAGCTCGACGAATATTTCACCAGCGTGCGTGATGTCGAGCAGCGCATTGAGCGGATGACCGAACCCCTTCCGTTTGATGTTTCTGACCAAATGCCGCCGGATGAAAAGCCCGAAGACATCCGGGAGCACATTCGACTCATGTACGATCTGATGGCACTGGCCTTCAAGACGGACACCACCCGCATCAGTACCTTCATGCTGGGCAACGAGGGCAGCAACAAGTCCTATCCGACGATTGGCGTCAGCGAGGGACACCATCAACTCTCTCACCATCAAAACGATCAAGACAAGGTCCAGAAGATCGCGGCCATTGACAAATTCTTTGCCGAACAGTTCGCGTACTTTCTGAAAAAACTCAAAGAGACGCCGGATGGTGACGGAACGTTGCTCGACAATTGCCTGATCGTTTACGGAGGAGCCATTCGCGACGGCAATCGACACGACCACCACAACTTGCCCATCCTGCTCGCCGGACGCGGAGGCGGACATATCACGCCGGGCAGCCATACCAGGTTCGCTTCAGAGACGCCGCTAAACAATCTTTATCTCACCATGCTCGAAACGGTCGGCGTCCAGACTGACCAGTTCGGCGACAGCACAGGCCGGCTCAAACTATCTTGACCGCCCTCGGCAACCTGACGAATTGCTCGGCGAAAATGGGTACCACGCGGCCCCTCCGTTTCCTCCTTCGAGAAGGCTGGTAGGAGCGAGCCAAACAACCTGGGTTTGAAATGTCGAAGTCTCGAAAGAGCACGGCTTGCGGCATGGAGCATACGGGTGGTTGACCCGGGAAAGCAAGGACGGCGTAGGCTATTGTGCCTGAGCGGCCCGCGCCGCGGGCTGCCCGGCTTTTCACCGCGTGGATTGGCAAATTGCCGCCTACTGCAACCTGGATGGCTTTGCGAGATTTCGGGCTGCGGATAAGATCTTGGGGAATCGAGTGTTGTGGATTCCTGGCGGCCAAATCGGTCATACCTAAACAAGTGGACGCATGACGAAGCATATTTTTGTGACAGGAGGCGTGGTTAGCTCCATTGGAAAGGGGCTGACTAGTGCATCGATTGGCATGCTGCTGGAGGCCCGCGGCTTGCGAGTGCGCATGCAGAAACTGGACCCCTATATCAACGTCGATCCCGGCACGATGAGCCCCTACCAGCATGGCGAAGTGTACGTCCTGGATGACGGTAGCGAAACCGATCTGGATCTCGGACACTATGAACGGTTTACCGAAGGGCCTTTGACGCGGGATTCCAACTACACAACCGGCCAGATCTACTTGTCCGTGATCGAGAAGGAGCGCAAGGGGCAATTCCTGGGCAAAACGGTCCAGGTCATTCCGCACATTACGGACGAAATCAAAAGCGTGATCCGTAAAGTGGGTGAGCAGGATGTCGACGTGGTGATCACTGAAATAGGGGGCACGGTCGGCGACATTGAAAGCCTTCCGTTCCTCGAAGCGATTCGCCAGTATCCACTCATTGCCGGCCAAGAAAACTGCCTCTATATCCATCTGACGCTCGTACCTTACCTGAAAGCGGCCGGAGAACTCAAAACCAAACCGACGCAGCATTCGGTGGGGCAACTCAGGCAGATCGGCATTCAGCCTGACATCTTAATCTGCCGTTGCGAGCAGCCGATCTCGCGCGATGAACGGGACAAAATCGCCCTGTTCTGCAATTTGCAGTCCCAAGCGGTTGTCGAAGAGCGCGACAAGGACTTCTCGATTTACGAAGTTCCCCTGAGCTTGGTTTCCAACGGGCTGGATGAACTGATTGTCAAGCGTCTGGGGCTTTCCGCCAGCACGCCCAACCTGGAACCGTATAACGAAATCCTGCACCGCCTGCGCAATCCAAAGCATGAGATCAGTATCGCCGTGGTCGGCAAGTATGCCGAGCACAAAGACGCCTACAAGTCGATCTACGAATCGCTCGACCACGCCGGGATTCATCACCACGCTCAGATTCGTATCGGCCGGATTCAAAGTGCCGACATCGAAAACGAAGGGCCCGAGTGTTTGCTTTCGGGCTACGATGGGATTCTCGTTCCGGGCGGTTTTGGCGAACGGGGTGTCGAGGGCAAGGTCCAAGCCATTCGTTTTGCGCGGGAAAAGGGCATCCCGTTCTTCGGCATCTGTTTGGGAATGCAGTGTGCCGTGATTGAGTTTGGCCGAAACGTGGTCGGCCTCGCTCGGGCTCACTCGACTGAATTTGAGAAGGATACCGAACACCCTGTCATCTGCTTGCTGGACGAGCAACGGGAAATCACCCACATGGGCGGAACCATGCGTCTGGGAAGCCAGCCCGCCAAGCTCGCCGAGGGGTCGCGGTCCCTGGAGACCTACGGTCGAGACGATATCACCGAACGGCACCGCCATCGTTACGAATTCAACAACGTCTACCGCCAACAGTTCCAAGCCAACGGAATGACTTTCTCCGGAACCAGTCCCGATGGAGCACTGGTTGAAATCGTCGAAATCGCGGAACACCCGTGGTTTGTTGCGGTTCAATTCCATCCGGAATTCAAATCCAAACCGACCAAAGCCCACCCGCTGTTTGCCGGTTTCGTTCAAGCCGCCATCGACCGCCGATCGCGCCGTCAAAAAAACACACATGAGACTGCTCCGCAGACTGCCTAACCAGCATGGTATCTGCCGCTCGCCCGCGAACACCCCACTCTCTCCATTAGGCCAGTAGAAACGATGCGAACCGTCACGGTCGAGCAAGACCTCTTTGACCACAACGATTGGGGGAACGCAAAAATACTGGCATTGTGCGACGGATTGACCGACGAGCAACTCGACAGGCCGCGCGAGATGGGATTCGGTTCGTTACGCAATACGCTGTTTCACCTCCTGGAAGCTGAACGCATCTGGCTCGAGCGCTGGCTTGGCCAACCATGGCGGCCACTGGAAGTCGACGCGGCCGGCATGCCGCTAGCAAAGCTGACAGAAGCATTGGGAGAGGTGGCTGCAGCCCGCAATGAGTTACTGGCCCGGGAGGCTGCGAGCGGGTTTGCGCGCACGGTCGATTTTCAGGACAGCCGGCAGACCGCTTGGAGTTTTCAAATCGGCGATCTGTTAAATCACGTATCCAACCACGGCATTCATCATCGCGCTCAGGCGCTCAACTTCCTGCGAGGCTTTGAACGTTCCATCGCCGCTGGAGTCGATTATCTTTTCTGGAAGATGGCTCAGCCGTCTTGCGAGCTACCCAGCGAAAGTCTGGAACCGCTGCGTGCGTACGGATTGGAGGCGGCCACCAGGCCTGGCGCCACACCCGAGTTTGACAAGAACAGGATCACGCGCTATTTCCAGTACAACGACTGGGCCATGTCCCAAGTACTCGAGGCGGCACGGCCCTTGGATGACTCCCGGCTGGATCAACCATTTGAAATGGGCATGGCGAGCCTACGCAAGTCGATACAACACATGCTCGATGCCGAACGCTGGTGGCTTGCCAATTGGGCGGTGGACAACTCGCCGTTTCCACGGGATGAAGCCCCTCGTTCCTTGCCGGCAATGAACGAGCAATTCGCTCAGGTTTCCGGCCAACGCAACGCGTTCGTCGATGCGCTCGACGGCGACGATGCTACGCGTGTTGTTCACGTGACAGCCGGCGGCCCGAAAACTTGTTTTCGTGTTACTGAGTCTTTACTACAACTGTGCAGCCATGGAACCCATCATCGTGCTCAGTGTCTGAATATGCTTCGCCAACTGGGCGTGAAACCGCCGGCAATCGATTTGATCGTTTGGCTCCGCGCCGGCTAAAATAGATAGGCGAACGTTCGTCAGCATCCTTTCGGGGAAACTAGAGAGGAAAATGCGAACCATCGCGTGCGGCCTCCACTGAAAGAGAAATGAACCATGACCGATGATTCAGCAGAAGAGCCCAAAATCATCATTGATGAGGATTGGAAGACACAAGTTCTCAGAGAAAAAGAAGAACTGAAACGAAAAAAAGAGTCGGCAGCCGCAGCTGGAGAGACAGCGGCACCGACCGGTCCCGCAGCTGACGAATCGTCCAGTCCGGATGATGCGAGTGAGCCGCAACTGCCACCACCGCCTCCGGCCTCATTCCCTCTGATCGTTACCGGTTTGGCTACGCAAGCCATGGCCGCACTTGGCCAAATTCCGGGCGACGACGGCCAGATGCTACCAGCCAACCTGGACTATGCCCGGCACTTCATCGACTCGATCGGTGTGCTTGAGGAGAAGACCAAGGGCAACCTGACCGCCGAAGAATCGTCCTATCTGCAAGAAACGCTCCATCAATTGAGGATGCTCTTCGTATCCGCCAATCAAGACGCTTCCAAGTAAGCACCCGCTGAAGCTGGCAATGGGAATGGTTTTCTTTTCGCGGAGCCCGATTTCCGTAAGTTGCCGCTGAGAAAAGACCGACCGTAAAGACTATCGTGTCCGTGTGTGGCAGGCGCGAGCGTCGTAAAGACCACAATTCTGCCTGCCTGACTCTTTCGGTCTAATTTTTGAATTCTGGTAAACTAGTGGTCTGTCAAAGCTTAATCTTTGGGTCCGGTAAAGGGGTCAGGAGTCAATTGTGCAAAGCACCCGAAGGGCCGTTCCGGCAATTGACTCCTGACCCCTTTACCCAACTCTTTAGTGTCGACAAAGCACTAGTGCGTCATCCAGTCAGCGGAAAAGGGGCAGGCCCCAAAAGCCAGAATGGCCCTACGGTTGCTTTGCGCTTCCGGGGCCTGCCCCCTTTCTGCTGATTCGACTTCTGGCATCGTGGGCCAACAGAAACAGACGAATGATCAACATGCAGCTAAAAGAACAACTCGCTCGTCACGTATTGGCCAAGGTACGCATGCCGGGACAGTATGTTGGTGGAGAACACAACATCGTGGTCAAACCCCATGATGAGGTCTCGGGCAAGCTTTGTTTGTGCTTTCCCGACGCCTACACCATCGGAATGAGCCACCATGGTTTGCAGATTCTGTACTCACTGATGAATCGTCGCGACGACTGGGCTGCCGAGCGATGCTTTACTCCGTGGCCCGACATGGAGCAGCAACTTCGAAACTATGGGTTGCCTCTCTACTCGCTAGAGACGTACACGCCGCTGAGCCAATTCGACGTAGTCGGGTTCTCCTTGCAGTACGAGATCTCATCGCCCAACGTCTTGACGATGCTCGACCTGGGAGGCATTCCCATTCGAGCGTCGCAGCGTACGATGGCCGATCCATTGATTCTAGCCGGAGGTCCTTGCACTCAGAATCCGGAGACCATGGCTGAGTTCATTGATTGCTTCGTCACCGGCGACGGCGAACCTTCGCTGCCGGAGGTATGCGATCTCTGGCGGCAACTGCGTAACGAGGCTCGGGAGCCAGGAGGCTGGCTTGGTGGTAACGCGGGCCGGCAGCAGCGGGAAGACGCCCTGGCCGAGCTAGCGCGGAGACTGCCATACGCCTACCTGCCACGGTTCTACGAACCCGAGTATCGCGATGGCCGGATCGTGTCGCTTAATCGTTCGCGAAGCGATATCCCGGAAACGGTCGAACCGTGTGTGATTCGTGACCTGGACGGAATTCCTCTCCCGACGTCACCGATCGTTCCGTACATGGAGTGTGTTCACGATCGCATCGCGATTGAAATCATGCGCGGCTGTCCATGGCAATGCCGATTCTGTCAGAGCACGGTGATCAAGCGTCCGTTGCGAATTCGATCGGTGGACACCATCATTAACGCTGCCATGGAAAGCTACAGGAATACCGGCTTCAACGAAATTAGTATTCTCTCTCTCTCCAGTAGCGACTATCCCCATTTTGAAGAACTAGTGACGCGGATGAAGGCGACCTTCAATCCGCTGGGCGTCAACATCTCTGTCCCCAGCTTGCGCGTCAATGAGCAACTCCGCACGATCGCGGATCTGGTCGGCAACGGACGACGTAGTGGATTGACGCTCGCACCGGAGGTCGCTCGGGACGACATGCGCGAGCAAATTCGCAAGAAGATCAAAAACGAAGACCTGTACGAAGGATGCCGCACCGCGTTTCAGAATAACTATACGAGTGTCAAACTTTACTTCATGTGCGGACTACCGGGCGAACGCCCCGTCGACCTGGATGGAATCGTCGAAATGGCTGAGACCATCGCCCGCATCGGCAAGGAGATTAAAGGACGCTACCCGAAAGTCACAGCCAGTGTCTCCAACTTTGTTCCCAAGGCCCACACGCCCTATCAGTGGAACGGCATGCAACGTCGCGAATATTTTCAATGGGCACACCAGTACCTGTGGCAGCAACGCAAGATTCGCTCCGTGAACATCAAATGCCACAACATCGAAACCAGCCTGCTCGAAGGCGTGCTCAGTCGCGGAGATCGACGGACCTGCGATGCGATTGAACTGGCTTGGCAGCGGGGAGCACGCATGGACGGCTGGACCGAAATGCTCGATCCGGATCGCTGGTGGCAAGCCCTGGCCGACTGCGATATCGACGTTGAAAAGCAAATGCATGAGCCCTATGAACTGATGGACAAATTGCCTTGGGATCATGTGAACGTGAAGTATGGACGAAATTATCTGGAAAAAGAGCAAAATCGATCCGTCGTGCAGCTCGACTCGATGGCGAACGCAAAATAGTCATCTTTGCCGCGCCAGCTTGAGTTGGAAAAGGAATCAGAGCTACCCCCTTTTCAGACGGCGCTACATCAAAGATAAAAATACCCTAGACTTGTCTCAAAGCGCTGCCGAGTTCGCCCGGTTGGATCCTGCCGCCCTCGACAGCCAGCGGCCCAGCCTCGGAAATACGGAATTCCGATCGCCTCGATGTGAAAAATCCAACGTGATCAACAAAGACGAGTCATGCCGGAAGCCTTACCAGACGAACTGCACTCTGCCGTTTCGCTGGGCATTCTGCTACTGGCTTCGCTAGCCGGTGGGATTCTCGCCGATCTGATCCGCATTCCCAAAGTAACGGCCTACTTGCTGGCGGGTATCTTGGTCGGGCCCAGCGTGGCCCACGCGGTCAACGATGAGCATATCCATCACCTGGAACCGCTCACCAAGCTGGCCATGTCGCTGGTGCTGTTGGAACTCGGTTGCCAATTTCCCCTGGCGCATCTCAGACCAATTCTACGCCGGGCATTGTGGATCAGTTTCGGTGAGTTACTCACGACGTTCTTGCTAGTCACCGTCTCAGTTTGGCTCGTCGGATTCGGGGCGTCCGGCGCCGTCCTGCTGGGAGCGTTGGCGCTCGCGACAGCACCCGCCACGACCGTCCTGGTTTTTAAAGAATCCAAATCGGAAGGCCCTGTTACTGAGCTTTCGGGCGTGCTGGTGGCGCTGAATAATATTGTCGCGATCATCGGTTTTGAGCTTCTCTTCCTTGCCGCTCGACTATTCTCGGGCGATCAGTCGGAAAAGCTACCGTGGCACATCAGTCGACTATTCGCCGACTTGGGTGGCGCCTGTGCACTGGGGTTAGTCGGCGGCCTGATCATCAGCTACGGCAGCGGCCTGCTTAGCCGTCGACGGTGGCTGGTCATGGTGCTCGCCGTCTCGATCTTGATGCTGGGCCTGTGCGAGTCTTGGCATATGCCCTACATGCTGGCGTTCCTGCTGGCCGGAGTCATCGTAGTCAACACGTCCGATTCTACCCATGACTTGTTGGCCGAGCACGAGAAGATCGCAGGTTTGCTGGTGGTGGTGTTTTTTGCGGTCCACGGAGCTGAGTTGCAGTTGAGCGCAGTTCTGTCCGCGGGCTCTCTTGGACTGGTATACGTCTTCGCCAGAGGTGCCGGCAAGATCCTGGGAGTTCGTTGGGCTTCGCGATCCCGGCACGAGTCGGCTACGGTGCGAAAGTATCTAGGAAGCTGTCTGCTCGCGCAGGCCGGTGCCGCCATCGCTCTGTCCGCCTTGGCAGCTGAACGCTGGCCGGAACTAGGTGGACAAATCCAGACAATCATCCTTGGATCGGTCGTATTCTTCGAGATAGTCGGTCCAATTTGTATTCGTTGGTCGGTAATGCAAGCTGGAGAAGTGCCGCTCGCTTATGCCATTTCTCACCATACCGAAACCGCCGCCAGTCAGGCCAGCAAGATGTGGTCGCGTGGACGCGAAGCTCTAGGGCTCGGCACCGCCAACGCGCCGGACGTTCAGGCCATGCAAGTGCGAGATCTATTGCGCAGAAACGTGTCGGGCCTGCCCCAAACGGCCGACTTTGACGAAGTGATTGCCTATATTCAACGCAGCCATGACAACACCTACGTCGTTCTGGACGATCAGCAACAAGTCGTCGGGCTGATACGCTATGCGTTGCTGAGCGACACCTTCTTTGATTCGGGCATGGACACGCTGGTGCGGGCCGAGGATTTGGCATCTCCGCCGACCGCCGTTATTTTTCCGGATCAGCCGCTCAGCGCGGCCGTGGACGCGTTTCGCAATAACAGGGATGATGTTTTGGCGGTCGTTACCCGCGACCTCCCCCATCATTTCCTAGGCATCATTCGTCGCGGCGATTTGACCGAGTTAGCCATTCGCTCCCGAACTTAGGCACAAAAGGTGTCAAGACAGAAAAGGTGTCAGGTACCTTTTTGGTTGACTGGGAAGTCTTGATTCGGTAGCTTAACCCTTTTCCTTAGGAGAATGAGTGGTGGGCAGACCCAAGCGGGCGGATGAGGCTGGAGCGATCTATCATGTGCTCAATCGTGCCAGCCACCGTGCAGAGATATTTAACAAAGTAGCCGACTACGAGGCCTTTGAACGAATCCTCGTCGATGCCGTAGAGCGCGTGGACCTGAGCCTTTTCGCTTTCTGCTTGATGCCCAATCACTGGCATCTGGTGGTCAGCCCTGCGGTCGATGGCGAGATGGGTCGGTTTGTTCAGTGGTTGAGTTTGACTCATACGCAGCGCTACCATGCCCATCACCATACCGCTGGCGATGGTCATTTGTATCAAGGACGATACAAGTCATTCCCCGTTCAAAGTGACGAACACTTTCTTACCGTATGCCGCTATGTCGAACGAAACGCGTATTCGGCGGGGCTCTGTGACGCTCCCGATCGCTGGCGTTTTGGAAGCCTTTGGCGCTGGCGCCATGGGACTGCAACGGAAAAAGCTCTGCTGAGCCCATGGCCGATTCCTCGACGTTCGGGCTGGATCAACTGGGTGGCTGAACCACTGTCAGGCAAGGAACAACGACGTTTACAAGGTTGTATCCAGCGCGGGGCGCCATTCGGTGACGAAACTTGGACCGAATCGATCGTCCGCCGATTCGATTTGGAATCAACCATGAGACCACGCGGCCGGCCCCGGAAATTACCCATTCCACCAAAAAGGTACCTGACACCTTAATTCGCTCCAACCTTGCTTTCGATGGCTCGGATGGTGTCGCTGGCCTGATCCTTGAGCTCGGCAATCTGTTGGGCTTTACTTGCCAGCTTCAGGGCGGGCCTGCTCGGATGGATCTTGAGAACATCCAAGATCAACTGTTTTTCGGCCAGTCGCTTGGAAGCGTCCCATGCTTTCTGGCACATGGCAACGCGTACCTTCTCTTGCATCGGGAACTTGCGGGCAATACCGATGTAACCCCGCAAGGCTCGGATCTGGTACTTTTCCGCGGGAGCCGTCTGGGCGAGATCCAGCAAGACCGGCGCGGCGTCGGTATTGTTCCATTTGCCGAGCAGACGGCTAGCGATATCCTGCTTCACCGGGTCGTCACTCTTGGCCGCGCTGGCGAGTGTGCTGAGCGCGGTGGAGCCTCCCACGGCACCCACGATTTCGAGAATCACACTTTTGGAATCAGGCGCCTCGTTCATCGCAGCGACCAGTTTTTCGGTGCACTTGTCGGGCTCAGGCATGCGAATGCAGGCGACCTTCAAGGCTCTTTGAGCGTCTGCCGCCTCAGCGGAGCGCCCCGGATTGGTAACTTGCGAAATGAGTACTGACAATCCATCCAGGTCGACGGTCTCCCCCAGCGCGAACAAGGCTGACTTGCGAACGTCGGGATCGGAATGGTCCAGCGCACGGGTAACCAGTTCGAACGCATCGATCCGCCTTAAACCTACCAGCCGCAACAGCAGCGGTTGATTGGTGCCCTTTGCGGCGTCAAGCCTCGAGACAATCTGCTGATCCACTTCCTCACCTGAAAGCCCTGCCAACGTTTTCATTGCGGCTGCCGCCAACTCGTCATCTTCCTCGTTGGCAGAGTTCAGCAATACTGCCAGGCAGGATGCGTTGCCAATGCGCCGCAAGGCATCCATCGCGGACAGCCGAACGCGTTTATCGCCCTCTTCAGCCGCTTTCAAAATGGTAGCTAGATCCACGGTTTCCGATCGATCCGCCATCGCCTGGACCAGCAGGGCCGCCCGCGATACTTCCGCATTCGCCAACTCCGCGGCGAGTACGGGGTCCAATTTGTCGCCAGGAAATTCGCGGATCGTTCCCAACGCGAGTTGAAAAAGTTTCTTGTCCGGAGAGCGGAAGGTCGCCATGAGCAGCTCGATCCCTGCTTCCTGGCGTGCCAAGATCGCGCCGCGCGTAGCTTCGATGATCCGTTGCAGGGGGACATCGGCGGTACGAACCGCGTCATAGATCGCGGCTGCCCGCTCGGAATCGCCCTCAGCATGCAGCCCTTCGGCGCAGAGCACGCAGCCCTCTGCGACTGCCGAACGAACGTTGTCCGGAACCTTCGCCAGTGCCTGTCTCAATGATTTTGTTGCGGGCTCATTTCCGATTCGTCCCAGCGCGATGGCGGCCGCCGAGGCCGCGTCGGCATCCGAGTCCTCAAGAAGTTGGATCAACAACTCGACTGCGGCCACGTCGCGGCGAACACCAATCGAGTTGATCATGCCCACCCGCAATCTTCCGTCAAGCGACTCGGCGGCGCTGCGCAGAGCTTGGTCCGACGCATCGCCAGGAATGGCCTCGAGGGCGATGCGGGCCCAAGACGACAATTGCGGGTCCGGCAATAGCTTGGCCAGATCAGCCACGGCTTCGCTGGAACCATGGACGGCAAGGCTCTTACAAGCGAGGGCCTTTTCCGAGGGAGGCGCGTCGGAACGAAGAGTCGCCAAGTGTTTTTTTTCGGCTTCGGCCGAGTCTTGAGTCCAAGCAGGCGTCACGATCAACAAAGTACCGGCCAGACAGCCGGCGATAAAGCGAGTCAGGAGTTGATTAAGAGTCATTGGGGAAGTCCGAATAGATGTTCGATCGTTGGATTGAGAGTGAGGCGGATGTACGCAGCACGCGCCTTCCATTGGTAGACATGGTTCGCGGATTGGTCCGGCTTAGATTCGCCAGGGTTCCCGGAGGGCTTCGGACCTCAATCGATTCGCCGCCACATCGTCAATGAATTCGTTTTTCCGGTTGTCGTAGTTGACTTGACGTCCGAGATAGAGCGCGATGTTGGCCGCGTGGCAGGCTATGTGAGCGTTGCGGGCGGCAATCGCATTGCCTTTAGGCTGGCTGCGCGTTTTCACGCAGTCCAAGAAATCGCGAACGTGAAAGGTTGCCGGGTAGCCCCCAATCTCGGCAACTTCTCTGCCCGCGAGGAGTTCGGGAGAGCTGAGCACAATTCTGCCGCTGTCACCCGCTTCGACCCATCCGCTTTCGCCCTCAAAGCGCACCGGGCAGGAACCGAGCGGTATCCAGCCTTTCTCGCGAAAGATCAATTCGGTGCCATTATCGTAGCGGGTGACGATCTCTCCGTCCTTGGGCGGATCGTACTGCACTGGTGGCAGACAATCGTTGACGGCCCACTGGCAGAGGTCGACACAATGCGATCCCCACTCCAGAACACCACCGCCTTTGAAGGCTCCTACAAAACCGCCCCCCTTTTCAAAATTGAAACCATCGAGCAGCTTGGGATTATAGGGGCGCCAAGCGGCCGGGCCCAGGTACATGTCCCAATCGACTACCTCCGGATCCGGTTCGGCTTCCTCAGGCAGCCAACCACTGGTAATCGCCCGCATGCCCATCGGGTGAGCGTAAACCTTCTTGAGTTTTCCAAGCTTGCCAGTGCGAGCCAATTCGCAGGCAAAGGCGAAGTGAGGTAGATTTCTACGCTGGGTTCCGGCTTGAAAGACGCGACCGCAACGCTGCATAGTCTCGGCAAGAATCAGGCTTTGCGAAATGTTCTTGGTCACCGGTTTTTCGCAGTACATATCCTTGCCGGCCTTGGCTGCTTCCATGGCCGCGACGGCGTGCCAGTTCGGCCCGGTGGCAATCAACACCGCGTCGATGTCTTGCCGGTCCAGCAGATCACGAAAGTCACGATAAGTATCGCATTTCTGATTTCCGTAGTGCTTATCAATAATCTTTTTGACTTCGCCGCGACGCTTTTGCTTGACATCGCAGACGGCAGCAAACTGGACATCCTTTTCCGGCAGAAAACAACTCAGGTCGTACCCGCCGCGACGTCCGATCCCGATACCTCCCATCACGATGCGTTCGCTGGGAGCAACTGCCCCGTCCAGACCAAGTGCCGAGCTGGGAATGATCGTGGGTGCCGCCATGGCAACACCGGTCGCGGATGTCGTCCTTAGGAATCGACGTCGGTTCAGTTTAGGTCGTTTGGACATATACGTTACTCCGATACGAGGTCTCATTTGGGTAGAGCACCTGACATTCTAAGCACTTTGCGGGGCGGAATGTTGCCCGTGGGATAAATGGCGTGGATAAATGGTACCACCCATGAATGGCACATCATTAGATGCTAAACTCGAACAGTTGTTATACAAGCATTAGACGTTTTCTACTGAGCTGGCCTGACACGTTAAGTGCACCTATGGATGAACCACCTATTGTTCCGCCTAAGCAGGAAGCTGCGCCGCCTGGTGAACGGGCGGAGAGCAACGCAGTTTCAACGCAGAACGACGATAATCCGTTCGCTCCCGTTCGCAATGTTCCACCCGATCAGACTGGCCGATTGACCGTCGTCTTGCCAGTCCCATACTGGGTGGTACTGGTAGCCGCCTTCGTTGCATTTGGCACGCTTACTTTTTTCCGAGTAGAGCTGGGAGTACCGGCACTGTTGGCTCTGGTTGCAACAGCAATTCGCGTCCCCCTTCTACTGCGTCGCCTAGCGGTAGCGCGATCCGCTGCAGAATTGCCCAACCCCATGTTGCTGATAGCGACGTCCTGGGCGCTGATGTTAGCCATCGGCGTCGCATCGATCGTCGCCTTTGTGGTGATCTGTGTTCCCGCCGGAGCGCTCACCCTGTCTGTCAGTTCCGAGGAAAGTGTTGGATTTTTTATCGTCCTCGGTATAAGCGGCCTGATTGGCCTAGCCGTGTTTGTGCTCCTGTTCTTTCTTACCCTTCGCTTTCCAATCTAACCGGCGTACCATCCGACAGTGAATACCCACATCACCAGTACAACACGAAAGCACCGTGACTATACCTTCCTGGGTTTAACGCAAAGCCTCTGTCCGGAATGTCGCGAGGTGGTCCCAGCCAAGATCATCGCCCGCGGCCAACGCGTCTACTTTCGCAAAGTATGTCCACAACATGGGCAGAGAGAAGACTTCATCTGCAGCGATGTCGGGCGGTACGACATGGTCGAAACCAGCCTGCCTGCCAAGCTACCCCGCATGACGTTTGCCGATCCAAACCATGGCTGCCCCTACGACTGCGGTCTGTGTAGTGAGCATGAACAACACACGTGTATTGGCGTTATCGAGATAACCGATGGCTGCAATTTGACTTGCCCACTGTGTTACGCCGCCAGCGCTCCGGGCAAACCACATAAATCGCTCGATCAAATCCGGTCGGCCATCGATCGCCTGGTTGAGGCGGAAGGCCAGGCGGAAGTCATGCAGTTCTCCGGTGGCGAGCCAACGCTCCATCCGCAATTGCTCGAAGCGGTCGACTACGCGCTTTCCCGCCCCATCGACTATGTGATGATCAACACCAACGGCATTCGGTTCGCCCACGACCAGGAACTGGTTGAGAACTTGGCACGCAATCGTCAACGCGTCGAAATCTACTTCCAGTTGGATGCGCTGGACGATTCAGTCATTGAGCAACTGCGTGGTCAGGCGGGTCTGCTGGAAACCAAACTCAAGGCCTTGGATCGCCTGGCCACTGCTGGGCTGAACGTCACGCTGGTCGCCACACTGCAAGGCGGCGTCAACGACGAAGCGCCAGCCGAGTTGGTCGAATTCGCGCGGACCCGACCCTGGATCACGGGACTGAGCTTCCAGCCGGCGACCTATAGTGGCCGGCACGTACTGCCTGAGCAATTGGAGCAACGCATCACGTTTCCCGATGTCATCGATCAGATCAGTGCGGACCGCCGGAACGAGTTCGCACCGAGCGATTTCTTCCCGCTGCCCTGCGCGCATCCCAATTGTCACTGGATCAGTCTGGCCGCGCGTGATGGAGACCGTCTAGCCCCCCTACCCCAGTTCATCGATGCTCGCGAAAACCTGGACCTGCTGGCCAATGGGATCAGTTTCACTCGCGAGAAAACTCAAGCCTTGGCAGCTCAGTTGGCAGCCAGGATGGCTTGTGGCGATTCGGGCTGCTGCACCCCCGAGACTAACCCGAACAGTCCAGCCGGCCATGCGAACAGACCGTCGCTGCCGGTCATTCAGGACTCCGGCGGCGAGGCTCCTTTGAACGTCGAGCAATTCTTGCAAGGGGTGATCTCCAAGTCGGTCGGTGCACGCGACCTACTTCGGATTACGATCACGTCCTTTCTGGATGTGTACAACTTTGATGTACGGCGCGTCATGAAATGCTGCACCCATCATGTCCTTCCCACTGGACACATCATTCCGTTTTGTGCCTACAACGTGCTCTACCGTGACGGCACGGCCAGGTTGCCGGAGTTATCCACTACGCAAAGCTCCCCCGTAGCATGATTCCGTGGCGCGCGTTTTACCCACTCATCATCTTGCTTGGGTTGGCAACCGGTTATTGGGCCCTGCGCAGCCGCTATGCTCGGTCCACGCTGACCGGCCAGCAAAAGACGGCCGTTGGCTTGGCGGCCTTTATTGGCGGCATGCTAGGCGCCAAAGCCCCGTTCCTGCTGTCCGCCGAGGGCACGACAAATTCTTGGTTCTGGCTCGCCGATGGCAAGACGATCCTGGGGGGCATCTTCGGTGGCTATCTGGCGGTCGAGATTACAAAACGCTTCCTGTCGATCCGCTCGCGGACGGGAGACAATTTTGCGGTTCCCGTTGCCATGGCTGTGGCCATTAGCCGCCTGGGATGCTTTGTCGGCGGTTGCTGCTACGGGCAAGTGACCGAGCTACCCTGGGGCGTTCATTTTCCGCTCGCGGGCGACGCCTCGGCGGACGTACTGCGGCACCCAACCCAACTGTACGAATCTCTATTTCATTTCCTGGCGCTCGGAGGCTTGCTGCTGCTCGAGTCGCGAAGCTTATTGCCCGGCAGACGCCTGACGGTTTACCTGTTGGGCTACCTGGCCTATCGATTTGTCACCGAGTGGATTCGTCCCGAACCGATTTGGCTCATGGGACTGACCGCCTATCAAGTAGCCTGTGTGACGCTTGCCGGACTGTTGGTCTTGGCCGACCATCAGGCGGCTCGTGCAAGCCGGGCTGGTTGCTCCGTTTGAGTGTTACCGGTGTCGCCCTGGTCGCCGACCTCTCCGCCGGTCGGCGACAATAGAAGAGGGCAGACCATGGAGACCTGCGGACCGGTCGGTAACAAAGGCTACAGCATAAGAGCGCGACGACGAAGCAACCACTCGGCGGTAATCAGCAACACAAACAGCAGAGCGATCCAAGAACTATTCCACAGTGGCAGAGACGGCAGGGAGCCCAGCCGCGTCGGTTTGCCGGCAGGCAAATCGTCCATCAGTTGCTCCGCGTCTTTCCAGCTGTAGAACTGCCCCCGAGACTGCTCGGCTAGCGTCTGCATCGCTTCCAAGTTTGTTCGCAGGTTGGCTTGCTCTCCGGGAGGAGCCGATACGGTGAAGGTCTCACTGGCCGGCGCTGACATCGACGGTCGGGATAACAGCGCGCGGTAGCTACCCGGCGTCAGATCGCTGACCGAGGCTTGGAATACTCCGGTGGACTGAGAAACTCTAGGCAGGGTAACCGTGGATCGACGTCCGTCGCGACCTTCAATCGCCAGTTCGACTGAGTCGCGTGGATTGGCGCTACCGAGATCACTTCCAAGGGTCAATCTAAACCGAATCGGCTGTCCAAATCGAGCTTGCTTGGGATCAATCAGAAGTTCGGACTGCTCGGCTCCTCTGGACAATCTACCCCGACTCAACCACCTCAACATCTGCCCCCAGTAGCGTTGATGGTAGAGATCCGTCCCGCCATAGCTGGTCCATCCGTAGGTCTCATCGGTCGCTTGCAGCGCCGTGCGGCCCGCGCCGGCAAACTGCGTGATCAGAAGCGGCTTGGCAACTCCGGTGGCATTGTTCGCGGCATTGGCCAGCACCTGAGCGCCAACCTTCATTTCGCCCACCTGACAGGTCCAGTGGAACTCGGGCAGCCTCTGCCAAATGCTCATCGATTGCTC
>JANQJJ010000532.1 GCA_028281725.1 Pirellulaceae bacterium
TTGCCTGCCCGATGTGCAGGTCGCCCAAATTCACCTGGAGATGTTCTGGAATGCTGGAAGCCGGGCAGCGGATGGTCAGCTCGTGCGCGGTGAAACTCAATTGCCCACCTTCGCCCACTCCAGGAGCTTCGCCATGAAGTTCGACCGGCAGGGTGACTTCGACCGCCTCGGACTGAGATACCCGAGTAAAGTCCACGTGCAGTACATCGATGCCAAAAGCGTCCCACTGGACCTCTCGAAGCAACGCTGTGTCGGAGATATCGCCCGACAAAGAGAGCAACTTGGTTCCATGTTTGATCACGTTACCAATCGCATCCGACCGTACCGATAGAATCACATTCTCTTGTCCGTGACCATATAAAATAGCTGGCACTCGCCCCATACGGCGAAGCTTGTTGGCCGCCCGGGTGCCAACGCCCTCTCGCTTTTTGACTTCAATCGTTTCGCTGCTCATTGCCTAACCTAAGTGGCTGTCCTCAAAAAGAGGATTCGAGATTCACTTCATTTATTTCGAACACGACCAGACGTAGGATGTCCGTCGAGATCCATGCACTCGGCGAAATTGGGCTCTCTCTAGACGACTTCCGTTCTAGGGGCCTCAATTTCGGAACGAGCAAGTATCTCAAAACATAGACTTCTTTCAAGAGCAACCTTTGGGCCAAAGGGGTTCCTAGGCGAAATAGATAGCTCGGCGGGCCGATCGCGTTGCTCCCGGTAAGCCCTTGTTGCCGCAAACTGCCAGATTGCCCTGGAGGGGGGGAGGTGGGGGCCCGGCCCTCCCGCCTCACGCGGAGGCGGCAAGCCTGACTTTCGCAGCGAGACGACTTGTCGCTCCGGCTGCCGTCCAGTACTTTGCGAGCAATCTCAGTTACCAAGAATTAGTCTTCCGCGAATCGTTATGGCCAAGAAAAAGAACACTCTGCAATACATTGAACCGGTCGGAGGCCGAGTTTTGGTGCTCAAAGACGAGCCCAAGCGAGAGACTAAGGGGGGGATCGCACTGCCGGACGCGGCGGAGATACCCACCATCACGGGCAGGATTGTCACGATTAGCCAGCAGGTGGAGCACGATGAAGACGTACCACTAAGGCAGTATGACAAGATCCTGTTTCATCCCAAGAATGCAATTCCGGTCGATTTTGAGCCCGACAACCAGCTATTTGTCGTACCGGTAGAAGACGTTGTGGCCGTTTTTCGCAAAGAAAAGCCGTAGACGATCAGGTTGGGATGCTCTCGCGCCGGCAAACGAACCGGCCCCAAAAGCCAGTTTCGAAGTGGCTCGCTGGCGCATCGGTCCGGTCAAGATGGGCCGGAAGCCCGTGCCAGGCGAATCCGAGCAAGCCAGAACCGAGGGCTTCCAAGGGCGATCGCCATACCGCAGGCGGTCGCCGCGAAGCTGCGTCATGTGCCGGGAGGCCGGAACATCTCGCTAATCGACTGGTGGTGGTGAATGCGGCGAATGGCTTCGGCCAGCAGCGGGGCCACGGAGACAACTTGGATATTCTCAAGTTGTTTCTCCGGTGGCAGCGGGATGGTGTTACTAATGCAAAGCGACTTGATCGGCGATTTTTGAATTTTTTCAATTGCTTTGCCGCACAGGATGCCATGCGTCGCAGCCAAGTGAATTTCTTTGGCTCCGGCTTCATGGACCAGTTTGGCTGCACCGCAGATGGAACCGGCTGTGCTGATCATGTCATCGAACATGAGGCAGATTTTGCCCTCTACGGGGCCACCGATAATGTTTTTTTGGGTTGTTTCGAGCGCGTTGTCACGGCGTTTGTCGACAATGGCCAGGCGTCCTCCCAGCCGTTTGGAGTGTCCGATAGCGCGTTTGATGCTGCCTTCGTCCGGGCTGACGACGACGATATCTTCCGCGGCATGTCCCATTTTTTCGAAGTAGCCATTGAGCACGGGGGCGGCATACAGGTGATCGACCGGCACGTCGAAGAATCCTTGGATCTGTGCCGCATGCAAGTCCATGGCCAAGACGCGGTCGGCGCCGGCCCGCGTGATCATGTTGGCGACCAGCTTGGCCGTAATCGGCACGCGCCCTTCATCCTTGCGGTCTTGTCGCGCGTAGCCGTAGTAGGGAATGACGGCTGTGACCCGCGCGGCACTGGCCCGCTTGCAGCTGTCAATCATGATTAGCAATTCCATCAGATTGTCGTTGACCGGAGGGCATGTGGGCTGGACCAAAAAAACATCCCGCCCGCGGACGTCGTCGTCAATCTTGCAGAAGTTCTCGCTATCGGGGAATTGTCCAAGCGACAGCGAACCCAAGCCCAGGTGCAGAAATCCGCAGATGTCTTGAGCGAGCTGCCGATTTGCCCTACCGCTCAAAATTTTCAGTTCACGCATGGGGTGTGTCGCCTGAAGTCTGTGGGGAGTGTGCGGAGTCAGGGAGGCTGGGGCAAGTGGCCCCCAGGGCACCCGACTAGGTCTTCGATTTAGGGGCGTCTAGTGCGCTTGGTATCGAAGTTCTCGCATTTTGGCTTCCACCAGTCCTAATTCGTCAATTGTATTAATGCTGAGAGATTCGCAAGGCTGTAGGACGGGCAACGCGTCCACTTTGCGCCCATCGCGGCGCAAAATTTCCGGGCAGTCGGTCAAATAGTATTCGCCTTGGGCATTCGAGCTGTTTAGCTGAGACAGCGCCCACAGTAGCGACTGGCTATCGAACATATAGGTGCTCATGTTGACTTCGCAAATCTTTTTCTCCGCGTCGCTGGCATCCTTTTGTTCGACGATTCTCTCGAACTGGCCTGCGGCATTCCGCACGATGCGCCCCAAGCCGTCGGGATCATCCTTGATGAGCGTGCCTAGCAGGCAGGACCAGTCGCCCTGCTGAAACTCTTTCAGGACTTTTTGTATGGAAGCAGGCTGAATCAGAGGAGAGTCACCGGCGACGACCAGCACGGGACCTTGGTGGCGGCTGAGTGGTTCGCGGCACATCTCGACGGCGTGCCCGGTGCCGAGTTGCTCTTCTTGAAGGGCAAAAGTGACCCCGTCCCGCCCGGCGAGTTCTTCCTTGACCGCACTGGCCCGGTATCCGACGACAACGATACTTTGCTGAAACCCGGCAGCCTGCAGGGCATCAAGGACCCAGTGCACCATGGGCCGACCGAGTGCCGGAAAGAGGACTTTGGGTAGGTCGCTTTTCATCCGCGTACCTCGGCCTGCCGCCAGTACCACTGCAATTGGATCGGTATTCATGAGCGTTTGAGGGGGTTCGTTGGAGAAACTTGAGTAGGTGATGAGAGCCCGAACCGGGTTTCAGAGGGCCGGTCCCCGCCAGCTGAGAGTTGGTTCTGCCGGCATGCAGTTCGCTCCCGAGCGGATATCTTGCCAGAGCCCGGAGACGATTTCTAGGCCATAGGCGTCCTTAGAAGACATTGACCAACTGGCAGCGGCCTACTAATTTGTTGACTGCTCTCGTGCCACCGATGTCTTCGGTGATCCTGGGAGCGTCTACTCCATTTTTCAGCTGGAGTGCCCAGTTTGTGGCTGGCTGTTCTAGGAGTCGAGGAATTGTGGAATATTGGGCGGGCGAGCCGTGCTGCGGAAAATCGCTGAGATTCCCATACCGAGCTCCAAATCACCTAATTCGTTATCACTTCAAAGGCCATCACCTGATTATGGGAACCGAAAGAACTCGCGAACTACGTCGTCGTCGACACCGAAAGAAGCAGGTGGTCAAGCTGGTCAAGCGCGCCGAAAAGGGGAGTAGTGCTGATAAGGCGATTGTCGCGGACAAGCTGAGGAAGTTGACTTCGGGAGCCGAAGTCATCATTGCGGAGCATAAAATAGAAAGCAAGTAAGGGGCGGTTCAGCAACCTGCCTGAGCGGTATGTCGGACTGATGAGGCTACCGCGCTCGTTTTCCGCCAATTCATACTGCACCTGCCCAGGTGCTACTCGCACTAGAACGCGCCGTCGGTTAGGAGATGCGTCACCCTTGCTCGATGGAGCTGCGGTTTCCGCAGAGTAGCCACGTTCGTTGGTTGGACTCGCTACCAGCCCGTGCGGCCCGCACTAGAATCCGCCCGGTGACTGGAAATCGGCGTAGCTGTCGAATTCGCTATGGCGATCCGGTGCGCGATCTTGGAATCGAGTGAACTCCTTTTCCCAGGTCAACTCCACTTCTCCGACCGGTCCGTTTCTCTGTTTGGCGACGATGATTTCGGCTTGTCCGGCATACTGGCTCGCCTCGTCACCTCGGTGGTAGTATTCTTCCCGGTGGACAAACATGACCACGTCCGCGTCTTGTTCGATGGCGCCCGATTCCCTTAGGTGGCTAAGCCTGGGGCGGTGATCTTTGCTGTCTTCGGCTTGTCGGTTCAGCTGCGCAAGGCACAAGACGGGCACGCCCTGCTCTCTGGCCAGCCCCTTGAGTCGCCTTGCGATCTTGGCGACCTGTTCCTGACGTGGATCTTTGGGATTGTCCGGTTCGAGCAACTGTAGGTAGTCAATCACGATCAGGCCAAGTCGTTTTTCTCGCTGCTTGATGCGTCGCGCCACCGCGGCGACTTCGCTGACTGTTCGGCTAGGAGAATCGTCGACATACAGAGGAGCGTTACTGACTTCGACCGCCTTCTCCACCAGTCGCTTGCGATCTTCCTGGGTGATGGTGCCGTTTCGAAGGCGATGCCCGTTGACTCTGGCGACCGAGCAAAGCAGGCGGTCGGCGAGCTCAATGCCCGACATTTCCAAGCTGACGAACAAGGCCGGCGTTCTGCCCAGCAGGGTGACATTCTCAGCGACGTTCAAGGCGAAAGCGGTTTTACCCATACTCGGCCGAGCAGCCAGAATCACCAATTCGCCATTGTGGAGTCCGCCGCTCATGGCGTCATATTCGGAAAAGTGGGTGTCGACGCCGCCGGCCGAATGGGTGCCCTTCATCCTAGCGTCGATGCGTTCCATGGCGCTGGTTAGCAAGTCCCCGATCGAATCGGCCGACTGACTACTTCGGTCGTCCTGGATCTGAAACACGCGTTGTTCGGCTTGGCTCAATAGCTCCTTGGCGTCGTAGGCCTCGTCATACGCATCGCGCAGAATGCTGGTTCCCGCCTCAATCAGCTTTCGGAACGTGGCTTTGCTGCGCACGATTTCGGCGTAGTAGACGGCATGGGCCGCATTGGGGACGCTGTTGGCCAGCTTCGCCAGGTAGGCACTCCCACCAACGGCTTCGTAGTCATCCGCGGATTTCAATCGATTCACCAGCAGGGTCACATCGATCTTCTGTCCCAGATCGACCATGCCCGTCATGTGGCCGTAAAGTTTTCGATTGGCGTCGTCGTAAAAATCATCCGGTTTGAGGATCATGACCAAGTCATCGCAAACGTCCGGCATCAATAAAATGCTACCGAGCACGGCAATTTCTGCTGAAACGTCGCAAGGAGGCGTTCGGTCCAGGATCGGTTGCGCGGGGCGCGGCTCGTCCGCTCTCCATTTTTTCTTTCCCTCGGCGACTGCCATCCCATTCCTCCAGGTGCATCGATCCGGCTGCAGCGTGAATCTGTTCCGAAGTACAGATTCTATCCGCGGAGCCGGTCTCGCCGAGACGACCGACCAGATTTTGTGCCAGGTCGGGCGACGTCACCACTAGAAATTGGGTTTGCCGCAACACGTTCAGGCGTCTGAAATCACCGCGAGGCCCTCTCCGTACGGGGCACGAATTACGGGGTGACTTCAATCCACGAAGGGATTCCTCGGACCGAGAGGCCGCTTTTCATTTCCGCTCGAGCCTGCAGTCGGACAGGTCCCATCCCCAAGGACTCAAGTGGGATCGAGAATTCGGCTTCACTTCCGGCGGCAAAGCCAAGTTGTTCTTCATCGTGCCACAGTGATACTCGCTCGGCTGCCACTCCCCGGACGGCTACGGACAACTTACCCTGCTGAATGGAAACGCGGCTCGTTTTCGGCTCATTCGGCCCGCCGCTCGCCGCTTCCGCGGGCGTGTCGAGTTTAGGGAAACTGAGCGTAACCAACTCCTTTTCGCCGATCCAAACCGGGATGGTGACTTCGCTGCGCTGGGAGAGTGGGTCGTCGGCCGTGAAGCGCAGAGTCACTTCGTGATAGCCAGGCGCCTCGCCTTGGACCGCGATTGCCACCTTGGGTTTGGCTACGTCGGATCTCGGGTGGGCCCCGTCGAACAGCAGGCTGATCTCCGCCGCTGCAAGTGGCGTCTTGCGGTTGGACCGCTGGCTGGAGTCATCCAACCAGTCCTCGTATCGGGGGCCGGACAGGTCGATCGTAAAATTCAACTTTTCTCCCGCCTCGATAAATCGCATCGCGGTGTCGATGGTTGGTTGGGGCGCGTGGGAAAACGGTCGGCAGAGTGGGTCCCCGACGATCAGTAGCTGGTAGGGACAGGTGACACTCAAGTAAAATGCTTCCGCCAGGCTCGCTCCGTGGGCGTAGTGTACGTACAGTTGCGGATGTGGGAATTTGGATTGGAGCGCGTAAGGTTCCGTGACTGTCCCACTACTGCCGGCCGCCCCGGCTTTGATCAGTTCGGTCAGCTTCGTGTGACTGCCTCGAATGGTCATCACACCACCTAGGCTGGTCAGATTCTCCGCGATAGACCCCGGAACCAAGCGACTGCCGCTCGATGGCCAATCGAAGAAGGCCTTTCCGATCTGCGCGCCGAGTACGTCATCTTTCATCTTGGGGAGCGAGTCGCTGATTTGTTCGGCACCGAATCCCATCTGCCGAAGCGTTTTGATCGTATCGGCAAAACCGGGCTGTCGAGTCTTGGTGCGTACGTCGTCGGTGACACTAAAGTAGAACGTCCCTTGGGGGTGCGTAAAGTCTGCGCGGGTCGATCGCTCCAGGGCGGCAATCGCCTCGGCCAGTGTCGTACCACCGCCCCGAGTAACGCCCAGGACCATGCTGAGTACGTATCGAAAGCCGTATCTCCTGTCGCTAACCGCCAAGCCGTTGGGTGTCCAAGCCTTGCGAGAATCGAAGCCGCTGGCGACCTGCAGAGGCGTCTCCGTTGGGTCCAAGATCAGCTCCAGGACTTGAAATTCGGGCTCGTCGCGAAGTGATTCAAATCGGCTGTCGTTGGCGAGGTAGTGGCCAAGATTCCAGCCGCCGGCAATGGCTGACTCAAGTAGCCTGAGTGCCCGCCGCGTCTCGTTCGCCTGGGCCGCCTCGGCTGCGGCCAAGTAGGCGACGGGAAACTGATGCGGTTGTTCCTGGAGCATCGCTTCCAAGGCGTCAGCCGCCTCGGCGTGCTGATTGCCAGAGATAAGATCGTTGACTTCGGACCAAGCCTTTCGCGTCCGGTCCCCTCCGGGATTGTCAAAGTAGCCGCTCAGAGGCCGACGAGCGTAGCAGTTGGCATTCAGATCGATGTAGGTGCCAACGCTTCGTTGGACCTGGCTGAAAAGGTAAGTCAATCCGTTGATCGAGCCTTGAGGGGTAAAGATTTTGGGCAGTTTTCCCAGCGGTTTTAGGTCACTGGTAATGTTGATGGCGGTAGGGAAATCGGCGGAGTAGACAATGCACTGGATGTGCGAGGCCAGCCGACGACGGTCGATTTCGGCCATCAGTGGATTGAGAATCTCGCGGCGAAAGGCGTCTACGGTGATGGAATTCGAATTGGGCACTCCATCGAGCACGATCACATTAACCGCCGGAATCTTGCGGAGCGCCACGTAATGATTCGCCAAGGTCCGGGAGTCCATTGAGCCGCCGTTGACAGCGACCACTACGTCGGACCCGGAGATTCCCGCTCCGGCGTCGGTTGCTGGAAGCAGGGCTAGCAACACGCCGATCAGGGACAGCCAGGTTTTGGCTCGCGTACCGAGTCGGTAGCGGCCACATTGGTCGCGGCTGGGGTCGGTCGCTTCGTAGCCAGCCGATAGCAGTCGATTCTCGAAAAACATCATGAATTCAAGCCAGTTTGTCGCGTGCGCGAGGATGCCCTTAGGTGATTATCTCTTGCAACGGATGGGACTAACCATATAATCTGCCGGGATCCCGGGGGGCAGCGTGTCTTCTCGGTCGATTGGGATGCCGATATATTTACGGTAAGGCGGTATTCTAGCAAATTTGCGGGCGTAGCTCAGTTGGTAGAGCACAACGTTGCCAACGTTGTTGTCGTGGGTTCGAATCCCATCGCCCGCTCTCAACCGGACTTGCCGTTTTTCATCGCATAGGCACTTTCTCGCCACCGACTTGGTAACTGCATGCAGGCCGTTGGCGTCCGCCGGAATCATTTTCAACATTAGCTTAGACCGGAGTGTTTCGGAAATGGCTGCCACGGATACGGAATCTGACAATCTGATTGACGATGAGGAAATCAAGAAACCTCTTCAGATCGACGTCAAGATCGATACAACGTCCACGTGCGAGCGCCATGTGGTAGTGACCATTTCGGAGTCCGAAGTGGTACGCTACCGTCAGGATGCGTTTGACGAGGTGGCTCCCAAGGCGGAGTTGCCCGGCTTTCGAGCTGGCAAGGCGCCTCGCAAGTTGGTCGAGTCGCGATTCAAGGAACAGGTCAGCGAGCAGGTTAAGAGCTCGCTTGTGATGGATAGCTTGCAGCAGGTGACCGAAGGCGACCACTTTTCGGCGATCAGCGAGCCCGACTTCGACTTCGATGCAATCGACCTGCCTTCCGAAGGCGACTTTAAATACGAGTTTCGGATTGAAGTTCGCCCTGACTTTGACACGCCCCAGTGGGAAGGCCTCGCACTGACGCGACCGGCGTGCACACTGACCGACAAGCATGTGGACGCTCACCTCTCGCGGACACTCACCCGGTTTATGACGGGCGAGGCTGTAGATGGTCCAGCCGAGTTGGGCGACCAGGTGACGCTCAACGCCAGTTTCTCAATCGACGGCAAGGAAATCAGCAGCTTCGAAGAGGAGTCGACGCCGGTACGCAAGAAACTGTCGCTCGGAGACGCCATCATCGAGGATTTCGACAAGTTGATCGTCGGCAAGCGGGAGGGGGATTCCTTTACGACGACGGTAACGCTTTCGGACTCCGCAGCCAAGGAAGAGTTGCGCGAAAAGGAAGTCGACGCGAAGTTTGACATCCATGAAGTGAAGCGGATTCAAATCGACGAAATCAGTCCTGCCATGCTGGACAATCTTGGTTTCGATGACACTGAGGAACTGCGTTCGTTCGTCAAATCGGAACTTGAGCGGCAGTTCGAATACCATCAACAGCAGGCTCTTCGCAAGCAGATCGTGGATGAGTTGACGAAGGGAGCCGACTGGGAGCTGCCTGAATCGTTGATCAAGCGGCAGACGAACCGCGAGCTGCAGCGGATGATGTTGGAGCTGCAACGTAGCGGATTCAATCAGGAACAGATCAACAGCTACATGAATGCCTCGCGGATGAACGCCCGTGAGTCGACGATTCGGGCTCTGCGTGAACACTTCGTATTGGAAAAGATTGCTGAGGATCTGGATGTCGAGCCAACGCCAGACGATTACGACCAGGAAATTGCCCTGATTGCCGAGCAAAACGACAGTTCTCCTCGACGTATCCGTGCCCGCCTAGAAAAATCCGGGCAGATGGACGCAATCCGAAACCAGATTATTGAACGGCACGTTATCAATCGCATCACGGAAGCTGGAAAGATTACCGACGAGGAAGATACCAGTTTCCTGAAGGCGGAGCCTGAATCAAGCGATATCGATTTCGCAATTGCCGGAGACTACCAAGACATTCCTGAAGCGAAGCACGATAACGAGCCCGCTCAGATGCCCGGTGCGCCCAAGTTACCGGAGAAGGAAAAGGAATAGTCACGGTCCCGGCCCATGGCAGCGCCGCTTGCGGCCGGCAGGTTGTACGAAAGTACCGGTGGCGCAGCGCCATTCCGCTGGCGGACTTGACATCGAATTGGTTGGCGACGGCAGGACCTAGTCTACCCAGCTGCCCGGCATTGTCTGCAGATCGACGTTCTAAATCAAATCGCGAAGCCGCTTCGTTCGTTCGAGCGGTCGGCTTCGTTTCTATCTAAATTAGACGCTGCCGGATAACCGGCCTATTTTTTTGGCAAGCATCACGGCCGAGAATGCCTACTTGCTGCGGACGACCGGGCGGAGCGTGCCAGCGTCTTGGAAATGGACGCTGTCCAGCTAAGCCGTGGCGAGATGAACGATCGCATGTTTTTCTGACGAAGCGCTGAAAAAGGCCAACCTGCACTTGTCAAAAACTGCTGCAACGCAAACATTGGTTTTAACGACACTTCTCGGTCAGCGCCACCATCTAGTTGCTAGGCTCCGCCTGCCAAGGCTACGAGCCGTGGAGTGACGGGTGACTGATCGCAGACGAGGCAGAGCCTCGAAGACAAGGCCGGAGCCTTGGCACGAGTCTCTGGTGTGGTGGACTTCACCGTGAAGTGTCGTTTTAACCGCGATTTAAGGTTCCGTACTGTCCTGCAATCAGGCCCGGCGCTCGACGGCAGTCTTCGAGCGCGCGATGCCAAACAACTAAAGGAGTGCAAGTTGAACTCTGCGCAACCATTCGACCAGATAACCAATTCTTATGCCGCACAGAGTTACCAGCGGCAACGCCAGCTGACGCTCGGCGATCTGCTGCTTGAGAACAGGATCGTCTTCCTACAGGGAGAGATACATACCGGTAATGCGAACGAAGTGGTGATGAAGCTGCTGTACTTGCAGAGCGAGAACCGCCGCAAGGATATCCACTTTTATATCAACAGCCCCGGAGGCGAGGTGATCGCCACGTTGGCCATCTACGACACCATGCAGATCCTTTCCTGCCCGGTGGCCACCTACTGTGTTGGTCAGGCTGCCAGCGGTGCGGCCGTGCTGCTCGCCGGAGGCACAAAAGGCAAGCGGTATTGCTTACCACATAGTCGGGTCATGGTGCATCAGCCTGCCGGCGGAGTTTCCGGTCAGGTATCGGATATTGAGATCCAAGCCAACGAGATTCTGCGCTATCGCGAGCTGCTTAACGGTATTCTCGGAGGGCACTGCGATAAACCTGCCGAGCAAATTGCCAAAGATTCCGATCGTGATTTCTTTTTGACTGCCGAGGCTGCTAAAGATTACGGGTTGGTCGACGAGATTCTGACGAAGCCTCCCATCGATACAGAGGAAGACGCCAACTAGTACCCAACGGGCTCCATCTCGCCAATCAACGCATTCAAAATATTCGGAACAACATTATGCCAATGATCCCATACGTAATCGAAAAGAGTGGTCGCGAAGAGCGGGTGTATGACGTCTACAGTCGACTTCTCAAGGATCGGATTATCTTCCTCGGATCGCAAGTCAACGACGAAGTTGCCAACGCTCTGGTCGCCCAGATGCTGTTTCTGCAGTCCGACGATCCTAAATCGGACATCCATCTCTACATCAACTCGCCCGGTGGTAGTGTCAGCGCCGGTCTGGCGATCTACGATACGATGCAGTTCGTCTCCTGCGACGTGGCGACCTACTGTATCGGTCAGGCTGCTTCGATGGGGGCCGTCTTGTTGGCTGCTGGTACCCACGGCAAACGCTACGCACTGCCGAACGCTCGAATCATGATCCACCAACCTCTGGCGGGCATGCAAGGAACGGCAGAAGAGATTTTAATCCACGCGACGGAATTCCAGCGTATCAAGCAGAAGCTCAACGAGATCCTGTTGAAACATACCGGGCAGTCGCTGGAGAAGATTGAGGAGGACACCGATCGCGACCGGTTTATGTCGGCCGAAGAGGGCGTCGCCTACGGTCTGATCGACAAAGCGATTGAATCGATGCCGCGTGTCGGCGGCAAGTCCGATAGCTAAAACGCATCGAGACTCCTAGTGCTTTGTCAACACTAAAGATTTGGGTAAAGGGGTCAGGAGTCAATTGTGCACAGCACCCGAGGGGCCGCTGGCGGCAATTGACTCCTGACCCCTTTACCCGACCCGAAAACCAGGGTTCAGGCTCAGCCTTGAACCGCGCGCAAGTACAGTTCCTCGTAGCGTGCGAGCTGTTGCCGAAGTTGAAACGCCTGCTCGATTCGAAGTCGGTTGTGCTGCGCGCACGCGTCCCGCAGCTGAGCGTCCGTGGCCAGAGTCTCGATCGCGCGGGCAAATGCCGGAAAGTCCCGGGGAGGCACGATCTGGGTTTGGGCCGCTTCCTCCGAACCGAGTAGTTCGCGCACGCCATCAATCGCGAAACTGACAACCGGCTTGGCAACCGACATCGCTTCCAGAATCACATTAGGCATCCCCTCGTAGCGCGCCGGCAGCACCAAAACTTCACATTGCCTCATCCAATCCATGGCATCCGGTCGCCAAGGGACGAGGTGAACCCGCGCCCGACACGGAAGGTTATTGCGAATCGCCGCCAGCCTTCCTGCCAGCGGACCATCGCCCATCAGCACCAAGTGATGATCTGGCAGGTTCCCCAGGAACGCGTCCGCGCCGGCGACCAAAGGTTCGACACCTTTTTGGTCGTCCAGTCGTCCCACGAACAGAAGCACCCGCGCGTCATCGGGAATCTGCAACTGGCCCCAGTGAAGCTGCTTGTCCGGTTCTGGGGAGGCCAGTTCAATTCCATTGGGAATCACGACAAGCTTGTCCGCGGCGATGCCTTCGATTTCTCGGCAATGTCGAGCGACATCCTGACTGACACAAATCAGCCGTTCCAGGTGGCGGGAGGCCCAACGTTGCAGCCACCAGCGGATTCGCTGCGGCTGACGCACGCGTACGCCGCCAAAGAGCCGGTAGCCTCGGTTTCTGGCGGCAGCCGACGTGGTAACATTGGCATGAAAGAGCATGGACTGCACGATATCCGGCGAAAAACTTGCCAGCTCTCGTCGAAGCCACTGGACCGAACGCAGGGCGTGCCACACGGAGGTCGCATTGCCACAGATCCACTCGACTCCAGCTTCGTCTAGCCGCTGAACCAGTTTTCCGCGATTTTCCCGAGGCGGTGTTCCCAGGGCCAAAACCTTGACTTGGTGCCCCCGAGCGTGCAGAAAGCAGGCTAGGTGGACCAAGCACTGCTCGGCGCCACCAGGATCGAGCTCAGTGATGACGAGGGCAATGCGCATGAAAAGCCGGCAAATGGTACCGTGGATTGGAACTGAAGAAGTCCGTTTCGGTCGTTTCGTATTCTAGCCTGAATCGTTATCCTTGTTGACCGAATTGTGACGCCAGCGAGACCAGCTCGGTCAGCTTAGCATCATGCAGGAAACAACCTTCGCATCTCCAAAGACGCCATCACGCGCCGCCGCGATGATCGCCAGTAAACCAGAAACGGTAAACGAGAAAAGCAGACCAGTTGTTTCCTGCATGATGCTTGCGAGGATCGTCGGTTCGCCACACGGAGTATGCCATGAATGACACCGATATCGAATACGACACTCTCGAACTCTATGATTTTCGGCTGCCACGAGAATTGATCGCGCAGCATCCTGTGGAACATCGTATCGATGCGCGGCTGATGCTGATTGATCGCAAGTCGGGCGCTATCGAGCATCATTACGTCCGAGACTTGCCCGACCTGATTCACCCAGGGGACGCGCTCATCTTGAATAACTCCAAGGTGATTCCCGCCCGACTGATCGGCACGCGGACCTCGACCGGTGGCCGATGGGAGGGGCTCTATCTGCGGGAAGACGACCAGGGAGTGTGGGAAATTTTAAGCAAGACGCGCGGTTTTCTCACCGCCGGAGAGACCATCTCCTTGCAGGACCACGATGGTCGCGATATCCCAGCGCTGACGGTCGTGGCGCGTCTGGACAATGGGCACCTGGCTGTTCGGCCGGTCGATCTAGCACCACGCGAGGAAGTGCTGGCACGTTTTGGCCGCGTGCCGTTGCCGCCCTACATTCGCGACGGCCAAATGGTCGACGGCGATACTCAGGCCTACCAAACTGTCTACGCCAAGCATCCCGGTTCCGTCGCAGCGCCGACGGCAGGTCTTCACTTTACCAGCGACTTGATCCGGCATCTGCAAAAGCGAGGTACGCTGACCGTAGCGGTGACCTTGCATGTCGGGCTTGGTACGTTCCGCCCCGTTTCGGCCGATCGCCTCTCGGAGCACAAAATGCACAGTGAATGGTGTGAATTGTCCGAATCCTCCGCGGAGAAATTGCGGCGCTGCCGGGAAAATGGAGGACGCGTGCTCGCCGTAGGTACCACTTCGACTCGAGTCGTCGAGGCAGCGGCCCAGCGGTCCGGCCGAGCATTTGCGGCCTGGAGTGGCGAGACGGATATCTTCATTCGGCCACCTTACCAGTTCCTGGCCATCGATGGCTTGATGACGAATTTTCATCTGCCTAAGAGCACGCTACTCGCTTTAGTCTCCGCCTTTGCCGGTCGCGAATTGATCATGCAAGCGTACCAGGAAGCGATTGAGCAGCGATACCGTTTCTACAGCTATGGTGACTGTATGCTGATTGTTTAGGTGGCGGCTGCTTGTGACTTCGCTACCAACGGTGTATCTTCCCCTCGCAAAGCAACTTCCCACGAAAATTCAGGAGCTCAAGTTGTCCGAAGAACATGTCTTGGTCATTCCCGCAGGCCGGCTGAGCGAGCTTGGTAGTTTCAGTGGCTTTAGGCCGTTTTGTCCCGATGCTTTTGAAGCCTTGCTCAACCCGCAGTTCATGGAGTTTCGACCTCGCAGCACGGTGGAAGAAGATCCGAGTTTTAAGCAATTGATTCCGTATGCTATTTTGCAAGCGGACGTGGATGGCGCGTCGCAGGTTTTCCAGTACACACGGGGAAAAGGCCAGGGAGAAAAGCGGCTGCACGCGCTGCGGAGTATCGGCATCGGCGGCCATATTTCGCGCGAGGATGTCGGCGGAGACGATCTGTATCGATCCGGTATGATGCGCGAGTTGTCCGAAGAAATGATCTTGGGCGCCGAGTACCAGGAAGAATTGGTCGGTTTCATATTTGACGATACGACACCCGTCGGTCGCGTGCACCTGGGGATAGTCCATCGCCTGACACTAGACGCTCCCCACGCCAAGGCTCGCGAAGACGAGTTGATTGAAAGTGGATTCGAAGATGTCGAGCACCTGAAGAACGACTTGGATGGATTCGAAACCTGGTCGCAACTGTGCCTGAGGAATCTGTTCTAATGGAGAAGGTGACCCCAACGACGTGAGTCCCGACGTTGATTTACCTCGATAATCATTCAACGACTCCTGTCGATCCGGCTGTCTTGGACGTGATGCTGCCGCTGATGAGCGAGCAGTACGCGAACGCCGGTAGCATCACGCACGAAGCTGGGCGCCGTGTTGCCGAGTTAGTTGGGCAGGCGGTTGCTGATACGGCCGCCCTGATTGGAGCGTCGGCGGACGAACTGGTCGTTACCAGTGGTGCGACCGAAAGCAACAATCTGGCACTCTTCGGAGCATGCTTGCACGGCCGGCAAAAACGTCGCAAGGTCGTCAGTGTCGTAAGCGAGCACAAAGCGGTACTCGATCCTCTCTCGCGACTGGCCCGGCACGGTTTTGACGTCGTCCTCGTTCCCGTGCAGAGCAACGATTCCGATTTGCCCGGCGGAGTGGACATGCAGCGTCTGACTGAGTCTGTGGATATCGACACGGCGCTGGTGAGCGTGATGCTAGCCAACAACGAGATCGGAACGATTCAGCCGCTGAAGAAAATTGCCGCAATCTGCAGGGCGGCAGGCTGTTTGCTCCATACGGATGCGACCCAGGCCGTCGGTCGGATTCCGGTTCACGTGGACGAACTCGACGTCGATTTGCTCAGCTTTTCGGCACACAAATTCTATGGTCCCAAAGGCGTGGGAGGATTGTTTGTACGCCGCAGGGATCGGCGAGTCAGACTCCAGCCGCAGATCGTTGGAGGCGGGCAGCAAAATAATTTTCGTTCCGGTACGCTGAATACTCCGGGGATCGTGGGAATGCACGCGGCTTTGAAACGTTCGATTGCGGCTGCACAGCCGGAGCGGCAGCGTCATGCGAACCTTCGCAATCGACTCTATGAGGCGCTGGCCGGTATCGATGGCGTTTCTCTCAACGGTCCGCTCCTTTCCGCGATGACGCATGAAGGGGAACTTGCGCGTTTGCCAGGGAATCTGAATTGCTGCTTCTTCCCGGTCGAAGGCCAGAGCCTGATGCTGGCTGCGCCTGAGCTGGCGGTCAGCAGCGGCAGCGCATGCACGTCTGCTGAGCCAGGACCAAGTCATGTGCTGCAGGCGATCGGGCTAAGCGAAGAGCAAGGCCGCAGCAGCCTGCGGTTTGGCGTCGGTCGCTTCAACACCGAAAGCGAAATCGATCAGGCTGCGGCCTGGATCGCCGAAGGCATGCACACGCTGAAGAAACTGAGGTAGGAGAAGAGAAGCGAATTTCCGGGCGAAGATCGTCTCGTTCGTGAAATGGGGCCGGAGTACTCACACCCTACTCGCCCGATCGCTTGGTTTGCGTACTGAAGGTACTTTCGAAGATCTTGTCTGCATTGCCGGCTTCGAAGCCATCTCGGCGGTGATGGCGGCGTATCTCACTCGGTGGCAGTGAGGCAAACTCCGGTAGCACTCGACGTTCGGCGAATTCGACATAAGACCCGGCGATGGGGTGCTTTTCCAATCCGCCTTTTCCATCATCGAATTCGGCATCCACCATTTCCGCCACGGTGGAACTTTGAATGAGCAGACCATCGGGGCTCTTTTTCGCCTTTCCGCCCGAGTCATTCAGTTTCACATTGCCGGCCTCGAGGAACTCGTTAAACGTGTCGACCGTGTTGTACGGCGCCGGCAAATTGTGAACACTGATCGTGAAATGATTGAGGTAGTAGCGATTGTAGATGACCCAAGCCGCGTATTCGCTTTCTTCACTCAGTCGCCGATAGTCGGCCCAAGTCGGACGGCGCCAAAGCGCTCGATGTAAGAACCCGTCTACCTGTTCTCCGGAATCGAGGTCGAGTGCGTCAACGGGATCAGAGCTCACTTCGTCTGTATAAGACCGGATCGTCTGCTGAGCCTCGTCGGTTAGGTCGCTCACGCGTAATTCACTGATGAAAATTCTAGGGTAGTGATCCTCCGGAGGCGCATACCAGAATGCGTCCAGCTTCTTGCGGGCGAAGTGGTACCGGTCGCGTCGCTCGTACCCGCAATGCAGGAAGATTTTCTCGAAAGACGCGATGCCCAGCTGAGGCACCCCCATTGTGCGGAATGCGATGTGGTCGTTCTCAATGTGATCTTCCGAAGCGACTAAGCCCTTGTCACACATCCGCCCGAGGATTCGCCCCACGTCAGGTACTCTCTGCCGATAGCGACGCATCAAGCCGGCCAGGATCAAGTCCAGTGTCTGTGTTTTGGAGGGTGTCATGTCGAATCCTGTGTCATGTCGAATCGTCTGGGGCATCCGCGGTGCGAAACGACGCGAGTGCGGGGCCGGTCTGGAGCGGACCGCCAGCGCCCAAAACTACTATGCTGGCAGAACTACTTATTGTCCTGCCAATCGATGTCTGACGGTAGCCGGGCCACGGACGTTCATGGCTGAGGGTCCATTGCATGCAAAACGGATGGGCCGATCGACGTCTGATCAGCGCAAATTCTGGAGAACTTGAATCTTTCTTGGAAAAGTTCGTAAGGAGTCGACGCCATGGACGTCATTATCCATGAACGTGGTCTGAACGTTCCTTTGGTTGGAGCCCCCTTTTTTCTGTCACGGAGAGACTTACATGCTGGTTCTATCACGCAAAAAGCAACAAAGTATCCTGATTGGTGATGACATTGAGGTAACCGTTCTCGAGGTCAACGGTTCTCGGGTTCAACTTGGTATCTCTGCTCCGCGCGAAGTGATCGTGCGTCGATCGGAGTTGCTCGAATCCAAGCCACAGGCAGTCACCTTTCGATGTTCCAAACCGCAGCGAAGGCTGCAGACCGGTTGCGTTGCTTAAATAGGAATTATTGGGGTTGCCCGTTTCTCGGCGCTCTTTTATCAGTGGTTTGTAGTGACACCCGTCCACGAGCGTGAACCGTCCGCGCCAGCTGCCGGGTCTGCTGGACGCAGAACGGGAGCCCCGACAAGCCAGGAGATTCTCGGAGTCTGTCCTGCTCGTCGAGCGCACTCCAATAATTTAGACAAATCCTGAAGAATTCCTATATTTTTGGGCGACCGCCGGTCGATGTGAAACTTTAGCGGTTAGGAAGACCTCGAGCCGCCCCCACCACCCCAGCCTCTGGTCCGTAACTATTTGGTCCGCCTGAAAAATGGCTTTTGTAGACACGCTCGCCGCAGAGCCTTCTCATTCAACACCCCGCTCGCGGCAGCTGGCTGTCGTGGTGTTCCTTTTGGCTGTCGTGATGACCGTTGCTTCCGGCTGTGGAACCACCAAGAGCTACACGGCTACTGACCAGTTGCTGATGAGCGACGCCGTGGACTCTACGGTTGCCAAATTGGATTTCAGCCCCCTGTCGCTCAAGAAAGTTTACCTGGACGTCACCTATTTGAAGACTCAGAGAAATTCGTTGCTGATCGATTCTGACTACGTGATCAGCTCGCTTCGACAGCAAATGGTCAGCGCGGGGGTGTTTCTGGTTGAGGGGCGTGAAGATGCCGAGATTATTGCCGAGGCGCGCCTCGGGGCCCTGGGGCTGGACGGCCACAATGTAACGTACGGAATTCCTTCAAGCAGTGCTCTATCGGCGGCCTCGACAGCCCTGACACAAACGCCCATATTGCCTACCATTCCAGAAGTCTCCTTGGCTCGTCGTGAGGCGAAAACCGGGGCAGCAAAGCTGGCCGTGTTTGCCTACGAGCGAGAAACGCGAGAGCCCTACTGGCAATCGGGGATCGCGACGGCCACCAGCAATGCTCGTGATACTTGGGTACTCGGCGTCGGGCCCTGGCAGCGCGGTACGATTTACGACGGGACCCGGTTCGCCGGCAGCAGCGTCACGGCGGTAGACCTTTTGGAAAAGAAGAGCCGCGACATCCGTGAGCAGGACGCGTTGGTCGCCTATCACGAAAGCCGTGTCTATGGAGAGAGCGAGGCAGAGACACGTCATAACTTCGCCTCTCTGCAGCTTTCCTCTGTCCAAGACGGCGCTATCCAAGACAGCGGGCCAGAGCCGGAATCGACCGAGCCAGCAAAAGAGGCTGACGCGCCTTAATGCACCACCATTTTTGGTGGACCTGAGGACAGATCCCCATTCACGCTAGACTTCGCCAGGGTGGACCTGAGGACCGCTCCACTGCTATGTTCTGCTTCGCCAAAACCGTTTCCATCGCGCCGATTTGGAGCTGGCAGTCGGGCGGGCAGTGCTAGCTTTAATCAGCCCTGCGCGACTTGTGCTTCCAGGATGCCAAAGGGTTGTAGGTAACTTTTTGTGGTGACGATAAATACGGATACGCATCGCTGCGGAAAATAACTGTCCCGATTTGCTGACAAGCATTTTTTCTGGTGATTCCTCGCGGCCGAGCGTGATGACACCTTGGAAGTGGCGACAGTGACTGCCCGTAAGATGCCACGTAGTGTAGTCAGCCAGTTTCCGAATGAATTCGAATTCTCTAAACGTCGACATCTCCATCCGATGACATTGGAATCAGTAGAAGTCCAGCGACCTGACCGGTGGGATCACCCATTAACACCGGATATGTCGGAGGAGCTAATTCACTGGTTGCTCCAGCAGCCTCCATTTTCTCAGATGGACGTCGAGCGGTTCGCGCGGAACACACCGCTGGCGGACGTTTTGCGAAACGATTCCAGGCTCTTACGACTGCGTAGCGGGGACCTGGTCTTCCGAGAAGGACAGTATGGCGGGACCGCCTTCTTGGTGCTCGATGGAAACATCCGGATCTTTCTTTCACGGTTGTTGCCGAGCGATGGAGCTTCGAAGCGATCTAGTTGGAATGGTAGCCGCTGGCTGAGCTATCTCCGCGGCCGGGTCCGCGCGGCCCGTCCGGCTAAGCGGGAGGCACGTAAGCGGCCTCGTGCGACCTCTTCCAATACCGAACCAGCGCAAGTCGAGTTCGGGTATCGAGGAGAAGGGGCGGATACGCGAGTCTTTCTGCAGGATGTGCCCAGTGTTCTAGATGGGCACTCCACCTCATCGGTTACGGCGGGGGAGCTATTTGGTGAGATGGCTGCGGTGACCAGATCGCCGCGCGAGTTTACGGCAATCGCGGAGACCGAGTGCACCGTTTTAGAAATCCGGTGGCAAGGTTTAAAGCTGCTCAGGCAAGATCCTCTGTTTCGACGTCTTCTCGACGAACGGTATCGTAGTGAAGTCCTGCGGACGCACCTGCGTGAAACGACCCTGTTTCGCTTCATTCCTGAGGAGAGTCTAACGCAGGTCGTAGCGTCAGCCAAACTGGAGTCGATTGGCAACCTCGAGTGGTATGCGGAATACCGGAAACGGTCTAGCGAGTCGGCCAGTACCAGAATCGAAGCGGAACCGCTGATTGCCGAGGAAGCGAGTTATGCAACGGGTCTATGGATTGTCCGAGGTGGTTTCGCGCGGCTCAGTCGTCGGCAGGGAGCCGGGCACCGCACGCTGGCCTACTTAGGCAAAGGGCAAATGTTCGGATTGCGTGAATTGGTTCACAACAGCCGGCTACCGCCGCAGTCCACTCCCCTGCCCTACCAGGAATCGTTGCGAGCGATCGGTTACGTCGATGCTCTATGTATTCCCAAACAAATCGTTAGCCAACACGTGTTGCCCTATATTCGCGCCGCGGATTTGCCTGAGGAACTCCAGACGCCTCGGTACCAGTTCGGTCAGCCGGTCGTAGATGCTCCGCTAGAAACGACCGAACACCACGTCGAAACCGGGCTTTTGGAATTCCTGGTGGACCAGCGGCTGATGAATGGTCAAAAGACCATGGTCATCGATACCGAACGGTGTACGCGATGTGATGATTGTGTGCGGGCGTGCGCTACGACGCATGGTGGAACGCCGGTCTTCGAGCGACGTGGGGCGCAATACGGGCCCTGGTTGTTCGCGCAAGCCTGCATGCACTGCGAGGACCCTGTGTGCATGATTGGTTGCCCAACCGGGGCGATCCATCGTGATCGCGAATCGGGACTTGTCCAGATCAATGAGCAAACGTGTATCGGATGCAAGAGCTGCGCGGAGAGTTGTCCCTACGATAACATTCGGATGGTCGTTGCCAGCGACGAGCAAGGTCGAGCGAAGATTGACCAATCCAACGGCCTACCCATCTTGCAAGCCTCGAAATGCGATCTGTGCTCGGGCGCCGGTGGCAGGCCCGCATGTCAAACGGCTTGCCCGCACGACGCGCTGGTGCGACTGGACACCAGTGATCTGGGACAGCTTAGTCAGTGGGTGCAACGGAAGGCCGGCTAGATGAACACCCGACGTCGACGAGTACTTGCCAGCACATCGACGCTGATTGCGGTAGCCGTAACGGCCCTGATCGTGCAGTGGACGCGCAATCGCCTTGGGGATGAGTCGACCGTAACGGGCTGGACCCTGCTGGCTTCGACGGCCGGGCTGTATTTGCTGACCGCTAGGAAGAAGCTGATTCAAATGAAGCTGGGGCCCGTGTCGGCTTGGCTACAGATGCACGCGTATATGGGCAGTTTCGCCAGTGTGGTGTTCTTGATGCACATCGGCTGGCCCATCCGCGGGATCTTCGAAACATTTTTGGCGGCCTGTTTTGTAATCGTGGCTGTTAGTGGAATGGTGCTGGGCGTGATGAGCCGCATGACGCCACGCAAACTGGCGGCGATTCCGATGGACTATCACCTGGATCAGATCCCGGCTTTGCAGGCCGCGGTTGCCCGGGACGCGCACCAGACAGCAATTCGTTCGGCGGACTTTGGCGAAGGTGCGACATTGGCCGAATACTACCAACGCCGCTTGCTGCCTTTTTTTCAGTTGCCGAGAAGCTGGTTCTATCGGATGATCCCCAACGGAATCCGGCGTCGGAAGCTGCTGCGCGAATTGGGTGATTTGGATCGGTATTTGGCCAAACAAGGTATCGCAAGTCGGCGGTCGCTGGCGGCCATGGTCAGATCGAAGGATGACCTGGACTATCATTACGCCCTTCAGAAGCGGCTTCAACTTCTATTCACTGCCCACGTCGCTCTGACATGGGCGCTGGCATTGATGATTACCGTCCACGTGGTGCTCGTCTATCGGTTTCAAGGGGCTGTGTTATGAATGCCCCGCCGGATGGCTCGAGCATGAACGAAACGGGTGCAGGTGCATCCAGGCCCCAAGCCAATGCTCGATGGGTCTGTGGTCACCAACGCATCGGGTTGGCTTGTACCGAGGGGCCGCTGGCGGATGGCACCTGTAGTCGGGCCAAGGCCACGTGCTCCGCCGGTACCTGTGATGCTGCGGCCGGTTCCCAACACGATGGATCGGGTTGCCAGCTGCGTACGCCGAAGTCAGCGGTCGACTGTGGGCCCGGACCATGCGTTCCCCTGAGAACTGCATGGTTTTCTCGACAGACCATCGCCATCAACTCCGCCATCCTGGTCGGCGGATTGCTGCTGATGTGTATGGCGATTCCGCAGCGAGAAGTGATCTTCGCGCCGGGAGCCCTATCGAGCAAGCATGCTCAGATCCTGGAGAATCGATTGGTTTCGGAGCGGTGTAGCCTGTGCCATCCGGCCGCGCACGCGGTCGCCTCGCGGACACTGACGCAAGACGAACTATGCATGAAATGTCACGATTCCCACTTGCCCGACGCGGCTCTTCGCAGCCCTCACGACCTGAATAAAGAGCAGCTGTCGTTGCTAAACGAGCATGCACTTGGGGGAAACAGGATGATTTCGACCGGCGGTGCTCTCACGTCTTCCGGCGATTTCACGTCTTCGCCAATCGTCAGTCGCTGTGCTAGTTGCCATATGGAACACCACGGCACTACCCGCGATCTGAGAGAGATCAGCGACGCGCGTTGCCAAGCGTGCCACCGCTCTCGGTTCGCGAGCCTGGCCGATGGGCATCCCGAGTTTGAAGGCTACCCCTATCGAGTTCCGCGGCGCATCGCATTTGATCACTTCGCTCACCAAAACAAGCATTTCGCTCAGAAAGACGCGCAGTTTGAGTGTTCGGCGTGCCACGTCATGCGTAGTCGAGACGCCCATGTCGGGCCCGTCCTGAGAACGTTAGGTTTTGAGGAAGCGTGCGCGAGCTGCCATGCGGAGCCGATTCAAGCTTCCGTCGCGAGTGGCTGGGCCGTTCTGCAAGTTCCAAGTATCGAGCCCGATGACCTGCAAACGCCATCCCAAGGATTGAGTGGTTGGCCTAGCGGCGCGCAGTACGGATACGATGGCCAGGTGTCGGTCGCCTTGCGTTTGCTCCTGAGCACCGATCCCGACGCCGCGCCGGCTCTGAGTGAACTGCCGATCAGCGGGAAACTAAGTGACATTTCGCCCATCGACGAAAAACGCCGCGATGCCACGCGAAGAATTGCGAAGGCCGTGAGACGACTGATAGCCGACGTGGCCCAAGGCGGCCAGTCCGCCTGGAAACATCGGTTGGTCGCCGCCGGGGAGGGAATATTGCAGCGGGCGTTGCGGGAGCATGAACATCAGCTAATCGATCAGATGAGTGCGGGAGTGCCGCCGGATCTGTTCAGAAAAATCGAGCAGGATTGGTTCCAGGACGACTCATCGCTGGCAGAACTCAAGCACAAACCTCCTGAACCGGTCTACCTGGTGAGCGACGCGGAATCGTCCGTGCTGGAAGCGGCGGCAGCCCCGAAGGCGAATGAAGATTCTGCCGCCGATGAGCTGTTGGACGAAGACGATGAACTTCTCACGAGTGATTCGGCCGGCGAGTTGTTGGGCGGAGATCTGCTTGACGGTGATTTACTTGACGGTGGTTTACTTGGCGGGAACGACTCTCTGGAGGGCGCCGCGTTGTCTCAAACCGGACAGACAGCCTGGACGCCACTACGGGGCGCAACGCACGTTGCTCAGGGTGGTTGGTATCTCGATCAAGACGTTCTCGCCTTGCGCTACATGCCGCGCGGGCATGCGGACCCGACACTGGCGGCTTGGGTCGAGTTCGTGGAGTTGCTGCGGGAAGCCCAGGAGGCTTGGGCACCAGCAGCGAGTGCGAGGCATGGCTCGGCGCCGGTGTCGGGAGACAACGCCTCAG
>JANQJJ010000552.1 GCA_028281725.1 Pirellulaceae bacterium
TTCTGAAACGTCGTTGGACCACGACGGAGCAACTGGGCGATTTCATGGCCGTGACTCGTTACCGTCCGCATGGCGTGATGCTCGTCCTGGGCCCCTTCAACCTGCCGGCCCACCTGCCTGGAGCGCACATCGTGCCGGCGCTAATGGCCGGAAATACGATCGTGTTCAAACCGAGTGAGTTGGCGGCGGCTACCGGGCAGTGGCTGGTCGCGGCTTGGTTGGCGGCGGGCTTGCCACCGGGGGTCTTGAATCTGGTGCATGGTGCTGCCGAGGTGGCGATGGCCGCCGTGGAGCACAGCCAGGTCGACGGCGTCCTGTTTACAGGGAGCCAGCGAGTGGGAACCAGCCTGCATCGCACACTCGCCGGACAGCCGCACAAAGTACTGGCTCTTGAGATGGGAGGCAACAATCCACTCGTCGTCCACGGATCAACGGACATTCGCGCAGCAGCGATCACGACCATTCTTTCGGCGTTCATTACGTCCGGACAGCGTTGTACGTGTGCTCGCCGGCTGATTGTCAGCGGCCAAGAATTGTTCGATCGCCTAGTCGATCAACTTGGTGAGTTGATTCCCAAGATTCGTATCGGTTTACCGCTGGACGATTCCCAGCCATTCCTGGGACCTTTGATTCACGCGGATGCCGCCCAGCAGATGTTGGACGCACAGGAACAGTTGATTGCCGGCGGTGCGGAGTCTCTGGTAGCCATGCAGCGCAGTGAGCGCTGCGATGCGCTCGTCAGTCCAGCTTTGATGGCAATCGCTCCAGGGCAGGTGATTGACGACTGCGAACATTTTGGGCCCATGCTATTGACGCAAAGGGCCGATGATTTGGACGAAGCCATTCAGCTAGCCGGGAAAACTGAGTATGGACTGTCGGCTGGATTCATCGGCGATAGCGTGGACGACTTTCACTATTTCCTCCATCGTGTCCGGGCGGGAGTCATCAATTGGAATCGCCAGACGACCGGTGCCAGCGGCAAGTTGCCCTTCGGTGGGGTCGGCCTGAGTGGCAATCATCAGCCCAGTGGCTTTTTTGCTGCCGACTACTGTTCGTACCCAGTCGCGTCACTCGAAAGTCACGAGTTGGGCGAAGCCAGCAAGCCAGTTCCCGGTTTGGAATTGCTCTGAGCGTCCGAAGCTTCCGGCGTGCGGGACGGATGTCGGATCCTCGTTACTGTAGACGGCTGAAGGATTGCAGAAAGGTGAGTTAGCGACGTTGCTTACCGAGATCAATATCGACGCCCTCGTGGGTCCGACGCATCACTTCGGAGGACTCGGAGTTGGCAACGTTGCCTCGCACGCTCATCAGGACGAGACCAGCAGTCCAAGAAGTGCAGCGTTGGAGGGCTTGAAAAAGGCAGCCCTGGTAGCCGCTTTGGGCGTGCCCCAGTATGTATGGTTGCCGCCAGCCCGGCCCAATCTGCAGTGGTTGCAGCAGCTTGGGTTTTCCGGCGATCGAGCAGAGCAGGTCGCCGGTGCCTTGCATGCGGCGCCACGCGTCCTGTCCGCGGCGCTGAGTAGTGCGTTCATGTGGGCGGCAAATTCAGCGACGGTGACGCCGGCCGCCGATGCCCGGGATGGCCAATATCACTTCACACCAGCCAACTTGATTAGCAGCTGGCATCGCGCCACGGAAGCGGCCGAACGCAGTCTGGATTTGAGGCAGACCTTTTCTGATCCAGGCCACTATGCGATCCACCCGCCGCTGCATCGGGTCGTTCCTCTGCGAGATGAAGGGGCGGCCAACCACATGCGGCTCTGCGATGAAAGCGGAATGATCGGATTCAATGTATTTGTCCACGGCGCCGATGAAGAGAATCCTACCGACGTCATGCCTTCGTTCATGCCACGCCACACGCGAGCCGCATCCGAGGCGATTGCTAGACTCCACAGGTTGGACCCGGCTTCGACCTTCTTCTTGCATCAGCATCCCGATGCCATTTCCGCCGGTGTATTCCACAATGATGTGATCGCAACCAGCCACGGCGGTCTTTTGATTCACCATGAGAAGGCATTTCTCGATGGCGAACGTGAACTGGAACGATTGCAGCACGCGTTTGTGGGTCGAACCGGTCAAGAAATGCGAAGGATTGAAATCACCGGTCGTGAGTTGTCGCTTGCCGACGCCGTGCAGAGCTACTTTTTCAACAGCCAGATTCTCACGCCGGGAAAGAGGGGGCGAGCCGGCGATCCTCCGCGCATGGTATTGATTTGTCCTCAGCAGTGTCGCCAGATCGACGCCGCCAGACGATTGGTCGAACGTCTCGTCGATGAGGACGAAGTGCCCGTTGACGAGGTGCATTTCGTATCGCTCGCCGAGAGTATGGCCGGTGGGGGAGGGCCGGCATGCCTGCGTCTACGGGTGCCCGCGGATCAGCGGACTTTGCTGCAAATGCCTGACTGCCTGCGATTGACTCCGCAAAATGAAGAGAAGCTGGCATCAGTCATTCAGCGGTACTACCCAGAGGAGCTAAAGCTATCGGACTTTCTCGACCCACAGTTGGTGGAGTTCGTGATGCAGGCTCCGAGGGAGCTGAGGCAAGCGATTCGCATGGTGGAGGGCTAAAGTCGCATGCAAGGCGGTACGCGCAATGGTATGCTGATCGCCCGTCATCAGTCCTGGGAGTCCTATTTTGTTTCGCCGCCGCTTTTTCATCTTATTTATGCTCCTGCTGGCGCAGGATGTTGAGCAAGGTATTGGGCAGTCGAGTCTTGACCGGGACGCAGGTTTGATACTCCAAAGTATTACACGCGCCCCGCAAAGCCGGGTTCGACCGGGCGGCACGCTCGTAGTTCGAGCCAGCGTGGTTAATCTCGGAACCCAGGAGGCGGCGGGAGTCATCGTGGCCAGTCTGGCTGGATTTCCTGGTGAGCAGAGTGCCCGGCTCGTTAGTGTCCAGCCTGGGAGCCAGGAGCAAGCCGAAGTCGCTATCTCGCTTCCGGTGTCAATCGCCGACCTCACGAAGATTCAAGTCGATGTGAGCTTAAACGCTGACTACGGCAATCGCGAGGTGATGCTCGATCGAGATGGAATGCCCATGCAAGATCGTTTAACTCTGGCTGTGAATCCGTGGCCCACGATGGCCGCGCTAGCGCTTGAGCAGGAGCCCTTGGATTGGCCATTCTGGTACTGGCCATACCAAGTTCCCTCCAGCGCTTACGAGTTGTTGGTTGCGACCCGCATCGAATCTGGAAATTCGCGTCATACGGTGAGCTTCGATGGCGGATCTCTGCCTTTGAGCGTGACCGACTGGGAGGTGGTGGATCTGTTGGTGATATCCGAACAGAAGGTCTTCGAGGATGCGGCGGCGGTCGAATCTGCCAAGAGACACTTGGCCGATGGTGGAAGAATCTGGGTCATGCTGGATCGGGTGGACTCAGAATCCCTTCGCGAGTTGCTTGGCAACGAGCAGGCTTGTGAGACGGTCGATACCATCGAGCTAAACGAGTTCTCCATTGATCTGATTGGAGGGCATGTTCCCGTCTCAGCGGCGGATCGCGAGGTGTCGTCGGAAAGGCCGCTGGTGATGAAACGCGTCGTGCAGAGTGGTGGACGGGTGACACATGCTATCGACGGCTGGCCGGCCGCGATCTGGATGCAGGTCGGATACGGGGAACTGTTGCTGACGACACTCGACAGCGCTGCCTGGATTCAGCCGAGGACGTCGCAGAGGAGCAAGGATCCTGGCTATCAGTCCCGATACAAGCCAAAGATCTGGGCGAATCAGTTGGCCGCTGAGGCCAATCTTGCGCGGGCCAAGAAACCTCTTTCCGAAACCGTCGACTATCCACTCAAGCACATTGGTAATCCGGTCGTTCCGCGCTCCTGGGTCGCGATGGTGCTGGTAGGATTCTGTCTAGCACTGGCCGCCACCGGGTTGTGGCGGTTGATTGCCGGTGAGTTGAGTTGGCTGGGTGTGCTGGCACCGGCGATTTCGGTACTGGCCGGCGGCGGGTTGCTGATTGCATCGACTTGGGTCCGGCAAGATATCCCCGAGAGTGTATCTCGACTGCAAGTCATCGACGTTGCTGAAGATGGAACTTTTGGACTCGCCAGTGAGCAGTCGGCCGTGTATCTGGAGAGTTCGACTTCGATGCGTCTGGTGAGTCAGGCCGATGGTCGCGCGCGGGTCGACCCGACGATGGATACCGGTATTCGCAGGTTGACCGCTGAAGATTTTCAACAGTGGAATTTGGCGAACCAATCGTGGCCCCCAGGCACATGGCGCGTCTGGTCGGAATACGCTCTTGCCACGGACGAACTGACCGTTTCGGCACGACTATCTGAACAGGGGGTTCGTTTGCGGTTGCCCGACGGCCTGCCTTCACCGATGGAAGACGTTGTTGTTGGGTTCGCGGTGGGCGATCCCATGTTGTGCCGTGTTTCCGGATCTGAGTTGCTAGCCGACGGGAGCTTAGCGGCCTCTGGCGAACGGTGGATCAACGGTTCGATTATTACCGACGAACAACAAAGGCGGTTGGAAATCTATCAAGAGTTCTTTCGGCCGAACGAGCTTTCGACGCTGCGAGATCGAGTGCTGTATGGATGGACCGGGCTGTGGCCAGGTGGCCCGCAATGGGATCGCGAGTTGCTGCAATTCGGCTCAGCTCTCGTTGGTTTGCCGATCCGGTTGGAGCGACCGCAAACTGGAGAGAATCTGTTCATTCCACATGGCTTGATACGGCTGCGGCGAGATCCCAGTCTGGTAGCGCAAACGGTGGCCTACAACGATACCACCGGGAAATGGGTCACGGATCTGACCAGGGCAACCCAGGCGAACCTGCAATTCGTGCTCCCTCCGGAAACTGTTCCGTTCGAAGCGGAATCGCTTCAGTTCGATCTCGATATCAAGGCTCCCCACCGAGTCGTGCGTGTTCTCAGTCGATCGCAGGATGAGCCAATCGAAATCGTCCGCCTCGACGGTCCCTCGATTCCTTGGAATGGCACGGTGACCGACCCCAGGATACTGCAAGATGCGCGAGACGGTGTCGTGGATATCTTACTGGAAGTGGGAGAGAGGACCGACGTCCAGGATCAAGCGAACCCTGCCAATGTCGTCGCTTGGCAAGTCAACTACTTTCATGCCAATCTGCGTGGAAAGACAGCGGCCGGTTCTAGCCTCAATAACCAATAGCTGCCAGTGGCATGCGAGCCATGGCAAGTTGTCAACGCAGGATACTCAGTCAATACGAGCGGTAATAAGATGACATCCAACGGAAAAGACGATCCGGTCGTCAGGATAGAGAACCTGACCAAGAATTACGGCGAGTTCCGTGCGCTCGATGATTTGTCCATTGACGTCCGGCGCGGCCAGATTCTTGGTTTCATCGGTCCCAACGGTGCCGGAAAGACGACCGCCATTAAGATCCTGGTCGGCTTGTCGCGTCCTAGCTCGGGCAGTGCTTATATAGGCGGTGTGAACTGTAGCGAGCAAGCGGCGAAAATCAAACATCTGGTAGGCTACATGCCCGACAAATTCGGATCGTATGACAACATGCGAGTGCGCGAATACCTCGATTTTTTCGGAGCGATCTTTGGAATCGGTCAGTCCCGCCGTCGCAAGAGAATTGACGAGGTGATGGAGACAACCGACGTCACTTACATGCAGGACAAATACGTCGAAAGTCTCAGCCACGGAATGCAGCAGCGTGTTGGAATCGCGAGAACGCTGTTGCACGATCCCGACGTGTTGATCCTGGACGAGCCGGCAAACGGATTGGATCCCAAGGCACGGATTGAAATGCGCGAGCTGCTGTTGCGGCTCGCCGAGGAAGGCAAGACATTGATCGTTACCAGTCACATCCTGCCCGAATTGGCCAGGATCTGCGATACCGTAGCGATCATCAATGCCGGACGATTACGCGCGTTCGGACCGCTCGATGAGGTGATGCGGGATCTCTGCCCGATGCGGAACTACGAGATCCAGCTTGTCCGCGAAGAAGATTTGGAGGACGCTTGCGACGAGCTGAAAAAAAAGATCGGAGAAGAGGCGATCACGATCAGCCGCCAAGAGCGCACCCTGCGTTTTCCAACAGCAGACACCGAAGTCGCTCTAGCAGGTGTCCTGGAGGGGCTTGTTTTAGCCAAGATTCCAGTCGCTCAGTTCCGCGAAGTTGTGGGAGACCTGGAAGATGCATTCCTATCGGTAGCAGCCGATTCCCGGGCACCAGAGCCGGTGGAATCCTAAGTACTCACCCGGAGCCTACCGGCAAAGCGGAACAATCGATTTCATGTTTTGGACGAATCCGATATTCAGACGAGAGTTGCTCGATCGATTGCGATCGTGGAGGACGCTGGTTGCCGTGCTGGCCGTCGCATCGGTCAGCAGTGGTTTGGTCCTGTTGCGGTGGCCCACCGATGCCGCGGTCGATGTCGTCAGCCAAGGCTCCATGTTGGTCTTTCGACCGCTGGCTTTTGCGCTGACGCTGGCCGTTACCATGCTGGTGCCTGCGTTCCCAGCAACCTCCTTGGTCGCCGAGCGAAGACGTGGGACGCTGCAGCTCTTGTTGAACTCGCCGATCGGGCCGCTGCAGATTTACGTTGGCAAACTTCTAAGCAACGTTGGTTTGTCACTGATCCTCATTTCCGTCAGCCTGCCAGCTCTGGCGGCATGTTTCGCCATGGGCGGGATATCGGTACGAGATCACATTGGTCCGTTGGCGCTTGTCTTGATCGCCATGGCCGTTCAATACTCGGCGATTGGGCTTTGGATCAGTATTCGGTCCACGTCCAGCGACGCCAGCCTGCGTTGGACGTATGCCGCCGTACTGGCACTGTCGGTGCTGTCCGTCGGTCCGCTGGTGCTTGTGGGTAACCTCTCGGGCATCCAGGCTACCGTCGCGCATTGGCTGACGGCGCTGTCTTCCATGTCGGCCTTGCAGCAGATTACCGGTTCGCAGTCAGCCGTGGCGTCGCTCGGCGTCAATACCGGCTGGGTAGAGTTTCTCTTCGCCAGCGCCTTGATTACCGTCGTCGCCTCGATTGGTGCGGTACGGCGACTGGATCCACTGCTGCTAGACCGAGCTCGGCCGGCTGGCCGTGTCACCGGACTCGCTGGAGAAAAGGGCGGACTGATGCGTCGACTAGCCTACCTGGTCGACCCGAACAGAAGAAAAGCCGGGATTCCTTGGTTTCTCAACCCAGTCATGGTGAAGGAGTTTCGGACTCGCAAGTTCGGGCGACTGCACTGGCTCATTCGACTGGTTTCTCTGTGCGCTATCATCTCGCTGCTGTTGACCGTTCTCGCCGCTACCGGAACGGTGAATTGGGGTGTCGAGCGGATCGCCGGACCCCTGGTACTGATGCAAGTCGCGTTGATGTTGTTGGTCGGTCCCAGTCTGGGCGCCAACTTGATCGCTTCGGAAGTGGAAAGCGGCGGCTGGCAGCTGTTGAGGGTAGCGCCTATTTCGCCGCTGAGGATACTGACGGGTAAACTGGCCAGTGGTTTGTGGACGATGCTGTTGGTGCTGCTGGCGACCTTGCCAGGCTACGCCGTGATGAGCTACATCCAACCCGCGCTGGGCGGTCAGGTTGGCAACGTGGTCGTTTCGCTTTTGATCGCCGTCTGCATGGTTGTGTCCATCAGTGCGTGCATTAGTGCCTTTGCAAACCGTACGGCTTTGGCGACGGTAACCAGCTACGGAGTCCTGCTGGTTCTGTTTGCTGGAACCCTGTTGATTTGGCTCGCGCGTGGGAAGCCCTTCGGTCCCATTTTTGTCGAGCGTGTGCTGATGTTGAACCCGGCGGCTGCCGCGTTGTGTGAAATGCAGACGCCCGGATTCGAACAATACAGTTTGACGCCCGCAGCCTGGTGGGTTGGTGGCGGAATCTCCATAGTCTGCCTGATGGTTCTGTCGGTCCGCGTCTGGCAGATGACCAGGCCGGACTGATGATCCGGGTCTTTGGGAATTATTAACGTGAGAACTGATGTGGGTTGGAACCAACGAGCGTTCGTCTGCTGGACCGCTTGCTTTGCCATACTCGTGGGTGTGGTTGACGCCCAAGAGCCGTCAGATCGACTAAAGCATCGTTGGGAAGTGGAGCCGCAGCTGGCGGGGAGTTGGCTGATCGTTCCGCCCAAGCGTCCGGCAGTGCTGGATGCTCAGCGGCTCCTCTCATCGTCTGCCCAGGTTCGGTTGTCGGAGGCGAGAAAGGCTGTTCTTTTGGCCGACGACGAGGAACTGGTCGGCCGCGACGAAGCGCTGGCTGCCGTCGTCGAGCGGTTGCGGACCGGTGAGAGTAATCGGCAAGTACTGCTGGCCATGGTGGCAGCGGCGACGAAGCTGTCCGGCGGCAAGGAGGCGGCCGTTCTCTGGGAAGCGGTCCAAGGCGATGTCCCAGCTCGATTCGTGGTTGAAAAAGCACTGGCACGATGGAAGAGTGATGTCGCCCAGGATCTTTGGCTGCAGCGGATTGCCAATCCGAACGCTCCGATTTCCGAGTTGTTGGTGGCGATCGAAGGAGTTGGCGCCATAGGAGCCACCAGTGGTCGTGATGCGCTCGAAGAGTTAATTCGACTCGACGCAGCGTCGATACCGGTCAAAGTGGTCGCGTCCGGCGCGCTCGGTGCGTTGGTCGAAGATGGATTGGAGGCATTTGCCGGTGAGGTACTTGCATCGGATTTGGTTCAAAGGGAACTCATGGCCGCAAAGCTACTCGCCCAACATTCCAGCGATGCGGCAATCGAGCTCCAGACGCGGATCGTGGATGGTTCGAGCGCACCGGCTCAGGCCGTCGCATTCGAGGGACTGGCCGGTGCCGATCCGGCGCGAGCCTACGATTTAGCCAAGCGACTGATTGAGCACCCAGACAACACGATGCGTTTGCAGGCGATTCGCGTGCTTGAGCAAGATCCTCGGGCTGAAAGCGTCAGGCTCCAGGCGAAGGCGATTCAGGATCGAAATCCGACGGTACGAGAGACGGTTCGAAAGAACCTGTTCGGCAAAGCACAACAAAGTGAATTGCGACCAGTCGTCGATGAGATTGTGACCTATCTGCTTTCAGAGGCGCCCTATCCTGGGGTTGACCAAGCCATCCTGTTGGCAGCAGCGCTGAAGGACGAGAGCCGCTGCCGACAATTCGTCGGTCTCTTAAGGCACCCCAACCCCGAGGTCAACATCCGCGCGGCTTGGGCACTGCAAGAATTGGTCCGGGAGCCCGACCTGCTACGGGACATGTTGAGCTTTGTCCGGCAGTGGACAGACGAACATGGAAGCGGTGATGGGCAGCCGACAGAAGATAGGATACGTTTTTCGTTTCTGTTTGAGGCATTCGGACGACAGAAGTATGAGCCGGCTCAAAGTCTGTTAAGAAAATACGTGCCCAAGCACAGTGCCGATGTCCTGGCAAGAGCATCGGCGATCTGGGCGCTCGGTAAAATCTATCAGGACCAGCAACGATCGAATCTGGCACGCCAGTTGACCGCGCGCATGCTCGATGATGACCCCATCGATCCGGAGGAAATTCTAGTACAGTTCGCTAGCGCCGTCGCGCTCGGATACATTCGAGATCCGGCCAGTCGCAGTGGACTGGTAACTGCTGGTGGTGTGGGTCTGATTGAGAAGCCGGTTCAGCCGATTGACTTTGCATGTCGATGGTCAATCGAACGCATCGACGCGCTCGATCGCCAATAAGTGACGGCCCTTATCGACTAGCTTGACCCAGGTGTCGACGAGTTAGTACCTGCCGGACAATGGTTGCGCTGCCAACTCACTTCCTCCTGCTCTGGAGCCAAAGAGAGCAAGTATGCTGTCAACAGTTGAGCTAGTGTTGCCTGTCTATAATGAGGCACATGTAATTGAAGATTCAGTTGGACATGTTTTGGACTTCGTCGAGTCCAACGCGGGTTACCGCTGGAAGGTGGTTGTCGTTGATAACGCATCGACCGACGCGACGTTCGCGGTCGCAGAGCGATTGTCAAAAGAATTTGGTCCTGTTCATTTGCGTTCGATCGCTCAAAAAGGGCGTGGCAGAGCGATTAAGAGCACTTGGGGAGCGTCTGAAGCGGACTTCTCGATTTACATGGATATCGACTTGTCCACAGACCTTTCAGCGATTCCAGTTGCGATCAATCAGCTGGAAGATGGAGCCGATATTGTCGTGGGATCGCGGTTCCACGAAGAGTCGCATGTGAAAAGAAGCCTCAAGCGCGAAATGATCTCACGAGCCTACGGCCGGATCGCGCGTACGGTGCTTGGTACGAAGGAGATCGTGGATGCGCAGTGCGGTTTTAAGGGGGTTCGAGTCAGTTCCGTAAGGCAGATCCTGCACCTGGTCGAAAACGACAACTGGTTCTTTGATACAGAACTCTTGTTCTTGGCATCGTTAGCAAAGTTTGATGTTCGCCACATTCCAGTTCGATGGACAGAAGACCCTGACTCGCGTGTTAGACTAATCCCCACAATCTGGGAGGACCTCAAAGGGCTTTTTCGTTTGAGACGCTCGGCGAAACTCTTGCGTGCGAAAGTTGAGACTCTTCTGAAATCTCATCAATGAATCTAAAGGACAACAAGGTTGAGCTAGCTAGCTTGCTAGAGCGTTGAAGCTGGCGTTTCGACAAGACTGGGTGGAACAATCTCGTACCCTCTCGATGTCTTTCTATATGTTGGACTCATGTCGAGAAATGTCCGTAACTGGGGTCTCGCGGTCAAGCAGTTTTTGTCGATGAACGTGGGGCGTCGCTTCGAAATGACTTGAATGAGATACTCATCACTCAGTTTGCCTGCGGCAACGCGTTTCCGAGACCAGACAGCTAGTTCTGGCGGCACTCGGGCTCTGCTATGAAACGCTCTAAGTGCGTTTCGTGTGACGATGAACTGGTCTCGATTCGAGGGATTAGCAACCTCGTACGTGTACTCGTAATCGTACGGAGTCCGATTGATCGTTTCACGGAGTATCCGATCAACTTTCGCATCCAGTTCATATGCGGAGAGGATTGCAATCCCTACACAGCTGGCAAATGCGGCGACGCGCGGTAGCCAAAGTGATTTGCGGTTTAACGTGGTCCGGATAAGCTCGATCCATGCGATGCTCGCTAGCCAACATAAGGGAAGTCCCAGATTGATGTAATAATACCACCAGTACGGGCGATGAACAAAATGAAAGAAAGTTGTGGTTAGCAAGAACAAAACAGCCAGACCAGAGCGACAGTCTCGCTGCCAAAAAGATAGGAGAAGGGCGCCTAGCGCAAGTAGCCAGCAAGAGAGATCACCCTTCATCGCTTTGACAAGCGCCCCGTGCGTGTTATCCCGAGAGAATGTGTCCCATGTTTGGCTTGAGTAGTGCGTGCCGAGCAACTGGTCGATCGACATGTTCGGGTAAAAGCCTGCAACACAGAGCCATGCAGCGCCGACGGCTACTGCCCAAATCACGACGTCTGTCGAGATTGATCGCCAAGTTTTGTTGGCGGCTGGATGCGAATCACCGTGAACACGATTCTGTGAGAGAAACAGGAAGATCAGCGTGGGTGTCAGGAGTCCGGCCGCAATTTTCGTTTGGAATCCCAGTCCCATGGCGATACCCGAAGCGATGAGCCAGCTTTTGCGACCACTTCCAGTCCCCCGGATCAATAGCCACAACGAGCCGATCGAAAAGGTCCACGCCGGGATAATGATCGTCGCAGATACCGCTTGCTGACAAAAATGTTGCGAAAGGGTTAGCAACCCAATCGAGATTCCAGCAACCGCCGGTCCAGAGAGGCGGCGCACAATGTCAAAGTACATGCCAACCAAGAGCCCTGTACAAACTAGGGTGACAAGGCGTGCGGCAAGGATGGAAGGACCGAAAACCCTGAACACGCCAGCTAGGACAGCCGTGTGAACTGGAGGTTGATCACTCCAAATGTCGGAGTAAAGGATATGCCCATCGGCTAGGAGCAATGCCTTCATCACCTCGTAGCCCTCGTCAGGGCAGAACTGATAGGCAGTGGAAAGTGGGGCAATCACGAACAGCCCGCTAGCGTAAAGTCCGCCGATCAGGAAAGACGGCCAAGATGATGTTGTTGTGGTGAACGTTGGCATTGAAGTCATGGGTCTGTGTAGTTTTTCTGACATCACCAGGTGACTACCCGATGAGTTCCAGTTCAGATGATATCAGGGTTTGACAGCCCAGGATGGTTCCGAAACAGCCAAGCAATACGGTGACGGCTCGCCAAATTCGATATTGGTGACCCTCGCAATAATTGCTCTTCACCTCGGCAGACAGAACAGAATGCGGTAGCCGCTGGCTTGAGCTTAAATTACTTCAAGATGTCGAATAAGGAGTTCAACATCAATCGCATAAAGGAGCAGTAACACAATCAAGGCGCCCGTGAACACTCCTCTCATCCATCGACTGTTTATTGCCTCGCACCCCCGACAAAACACTGTGGTGAACGCAATGATTCCAGGGAAGATATAGATTACCTTCATAGCAGCGAAATCTCGGTAGTTGTAGGCAAACAGCATGATAAAGCAGAAGTATCCTGCTGCAATGATCAGGTCGAGATATCGTTGAGGATCCCCCAGGTACTGCTTGTTCCATCGTAGGACTGCCCAACAGAATTCTCGAACAAACACAGCCATTCCGTAGACCCAGAGAACGGAAAATGGAAGAGCGACGAGTAGGATAGCCCGCCCCACGTTCAGAACCGTGGAGTCGTTCGATCGCCAACTGTGTGGGTGGTTATCGAATTGGATAAAGTGCGTGCGTCCATACAGTTGACTCCAAAGCGACGATCGGTGCAAAGGAACCAACGGAAGACCGTTGGTAATCATAGGATTCTGGACTAAGTCAACCAGCCTAAACGTCAGGTAGGAATCGACTATGGAGGTGACTCCCGGGCGTCCCACCACAGTTGGCTCAAGCCAGTACAGGGGCTGTTCTTTGCCGAGGTTGGCGTAGTTGTCATAGTTTTCGAAGTCATAGTCCCCTGCATAAATGGTAGCTAGTGCGATTGCTATCGTGGCGGCGCCTGCCGACGCGGTCAGCACGCGCTTGTCCGCATGAAACACCGCGCGGGCGAAGACAGAGATTACGATGGCGATTGCTGCGGGCCAAACTGTGCCTTTTGACAGCATGGCAAGTACTATCGCAACCTCGATCTGTATGAAATCGGCCAGCCGCGGACAACGTAAATATCGGAACGTCGACAGGATTGCCCATGTTGAGAACAGGATCGCGAAAGAGTCATTCGTAGCTTGCCCGTTGATTCCAATGAGCCTTGGATTCAATGCCACAAGAGAGAATGCGGCCAAACGTAGCCAGCTGTTTATAGCGATCGTCTTCAGATGCAACCAGATTAGCCACAGCGTTCCCAATCCGGCCAACACGTTGAACATCTGAGCAATCACGATGCCTGTACCACGGTCTTCGACCCGAAGGAGATTCAGTGACAAAGCGCACGTTGCATGGTATAGCTTTGGATGAAAACACTCGTGGCAGTCAGTCATATCGAGATGTCGGAGCCCGTCCATGAGGAGCGCGATGACTTCATAGTGATTGTCATTTGCCTGGCGATTGACCAGCGCCAACGAAACTCGCAGAATGGTGGCGACGCAGACCACGACGAGCAGCCCCCCCAATTCAAGCCTGCTCATTCTGGGCGGACCGTCGCTTGCTTCGGCTTGCATGTTCATCTGTTGCCGATCCTAATCCTGTAGGGTGCCTGGATCGTAACGCCCCAAAACGGTCTGCAGTAGTTGCAGCACAAGTACAAGTCGCGGCCATAATCCAACGATTTTCGTCGGAGTCGGAGCGTTTTTCGGATAAACCCTTGAGACC
>JANQJJ010000013.1 GCA_028281725.1 Pirellulaceae bacterium
AACGCCTGACAGGTCTTTCTCCAAAAGAATATATCCGTCTCAGTAAGCGCCACCATCTGGTTACCCGGCTCCGCCTGGTAACCGACTGCTTGCAGGCTCTGCCTGCCACGGCTATGAGCCGTGGAGTGACAAATGACTGATCGCAGACGAGGCAGAGCCTCGAAGACCAAGCGTTCCTGGGCGGAGCCCTGGAACGAGTCGCCACCAGACGGGGTGGTTCACCAAGAAGTGTCTAAGTAAAAAACGAGATTTTCCCTGTCACGTTTGGGCTAGATAGCACCACCTGTTGCTGGGCGCCTCCGATACGGGTTAAAGGCGCCCCACGCCAGACACCAAGCCAGGATCCGTCGACCATGCCAGCCGCCTCCACACCATCTGACCATCAGCTATGGCAACTCGTTCTAGGTGGAGACACCTCCGCTTTTGAGCAGGTGGTTACTCGCCACCAGGCCGCCGTCTCGGCCGTATCCTACAGTCGTGTCGGCGATTTTTCGGCCAGCGAAGATCTATCGCAGGAGGTGTTTCTCGTCGCCTGGCAGGCCCGAGATACCCTGGAGGATGCTCGCCGATTGCGCGGCTGGCTATGTGGCATCGCACGCAATCTCGCGAACAACTATCTGCGCCGCAAGGATCGAAGAAGACAGCATGCAGAATCGTACTCCGAGCACAGTCCGTCCCAGCCAGCGGAGCGCGAGGTCGAAAGTGAAGCCGAATCGTTGGCCATAGCCGCTGAGGAACAAGCACTCGTCTGGGATACCTTGCAATCGATATCCGAAACATACCGCGAACCCCTCGTGTTGTTCTACCGCGACGGCCAGTCGGTATCTGGGATCGCCGAAGCACTGGACATTTCGACCGATGCGGCTCGGCAACGTTTGTCTCGCGGACGAAGTCTGTTGCGGGATTCGGTTGCCAAGCTCGTCGGACAAACTTTGGAACAATCGCGCCCGGGACGAAAGTTCACCGCCACCGTGATGGCCGCCCTGGGAACGGCGTCGATATCCAATCAAGCGGTTGCGGGCACTACCAGCGCAACCGCGGCTGTGGGAGGCGTTTCCAAACTGGCAACCACCGCTGCCGCCGGCGGCCTATGGGGTGGTTTATTGGGCGCCGCAGGCGGCCTCGCCGGAGGCTGGTTCGGTACCTGGCTGCCTGCGCAGCTCGCACCGACAATGACGGAGCGTAAGCTGCTGGAGGAACATGGCAAGAGGGCCATGCGCACCAGTTTTTTATTTACCGGCTGGATTCTCCTACTGACTCTCCTGTTCATGGTACCTGGCGGGTGGATCGCCTACGTAGCTCTGTTAACTTTGTCGATCAGCCTGTTTGTGACCAGCACCATCATTTCTTCGCGGCGGCTGAATCATCTTGTCCAACAGATCCGACAGCGCGACCAGAAAAACGAGGCTCCCAATACGAGTCCCCTGCGCTCGGCTGCCGAGAAGTACGGTCGCCGTCTCGCGGGACGAACCTACCGCTCCAAGGTCACTCTGCTGGGCATGCCACTGCTCGACATCCAAGTGGGCGACCCACCGACCGCCGGCAGCACGGCTACCAATCCCTTGACCGCTCATGGTTGGATTGCGATTGGTGACCGGGCCAACGGGATTCTGGTAGGCATGGGAGGTTTCGCCCGCGGCTTCCTGGCTTTCGGCGGAGTGGCCTGTGGGGGCATCAGTGTGGGTGGTGTTGCCTTTGGTGCCATCGCTTTCGGTGGGCTCGGTATAGGCCTATTGAGCTTCGGAGGTCTGGCGTTGGGAATCGTCGCGGCCGGTGGGGGTGCGCTCGGCTGGCAAGCAGCCGGCGGCTGCGCCCTCGCGTGGCAATGCGCCTGTGGCGGCGCAGCCATGGCCTACGAAGCCGCGATGGGAGGAGCGGCGATCGCGAAACATTACGCCGTCGGAGGAGCCGCTATCGCCGAACATGCCAATGACGAAGTCGCTCGTCGATTCATCGACCGGCAGGTAGCCAAGCATATGCTCGACGCGCTCCAACACCGCAACTGGCTCTTGTACTTGGTCGTCGGAGTACCTTGCTTGTTGTCTCCCATCCTCTGTTCGCTGATGTACCGCCGCCGTACCGGAGAGGAGCTTGCAGAAGACCCATTCGAAGATCTGCGTTAGCCGCGTCACACCCTACCAACGAGCCAATTGTTTGCGGCGAGCCCTGATTTTTGGTCTATTGACTGTCACGAGAGTCTCACAGCAAGCGGACGAATCAAGCTTTTCTTTACTGTCTCGTTGTTCAGGGTGTGGAGGCTCCGTCATGAAAGTGGCCACTCGTTCGGCATTTACTTTGGTCGAGTTGCTCGTCGTCATCGCCATCATGGGTATCTTGATGGCTCTCTTGCTGCCAGCCGTGCAAGTAGCCCGCGAAGCGGCTCGTCGCGTGCAATGTGCCAACAATCTCAGGCAAATTGGCATCGCAATGCACAGCTACGAAAGTACTAACGGCAGTTTCCCATGGGGGGTCTACGCCGGTTGGGGCCATGGCTGGCATGCGCCCATCCTACCGCAGTTAGAGCAGCAGGATCTCTATCGCACGATCCCCTGGACGGAACTGGGCGAGTGGGACGGAGTCGACGAAAACTCGCGGCGGTTTATCGCGCTCGCGCAGACTCGCGTCCCCACCTATCGATGTCCCAGTCAACCGGGGCCGGCCCAAGAGGACCGCGAAATCAACGAACTGGTCGATCGAGCTATTGGCAACTACCTGGGCAATGGCGGCGGGGATGTGACGACTGAGTGCGGATGCAACGCCGCTGACAACTTCAGCTATTCCAACGGAGTGCTGCTGGCAGCTGACTTTCGCGATGGATCGACCCCCAATCCGCCCATTCGATTTCGCGACGTGACCGACGGGATGTCCGGTACGCTGCTGGTGGTCGAAGCCAAGTACGAACTCGATTCAGATTGCACGGTCTGTGACCGCTTCACGCTCTATCACCCCGACTTTGATCGCGGCTCCGGAACCGACTTCACAGAAGCCCTCGGCTCCACTTTCTTTAAAATTAATACGGACGAAGGTGAGGCCGAGCGCGAGCTCTCCTTCGGTAGCTTTCACACGGGGGGCTGTCAGGCGGTCTTTTGCGATGGTTCCGTTCGATTTCAATCCGAAAACACCGCCATAGAAACATGGCGTGCTGTCGGCTCGCGAAATGGAAGTGAGATCTTCTCGCGCACCGATTAGGTATTCCGCTGGCAAAGGTACGCGGCACGGCGACTAGCCGCCGGTAGATTCCACGAAACATCGGTAGCTAGCGCCCTGCCGCTCGCGGACTTCGCACCAAGATTCAGTAGCGAGCTGCTCACGCTCGCATTTCCGATCTGGTAGCAAACTTCTTTTCTACGCTCACCGCGAACATAGGCTCCTACCGGCCGGTCTTCTTTTAAGCGTTTTTGGCCAAGCTGTTTCGCGGAGGTTTGTTTTTCTGCAGCTTGTCGCCGGAGGTGCCAGTTTCTTTTGGCAAAGGGGAATCACATGAGTCCCAAGCACAAATTGATCACGCTATCGTGGTGCGTCGTGACGATGCTGGCCACCATGATCCTCTCCCATGGTCATCTGATCATGAAGGAGATCCTTGCGCACTGGCCAGATGAAACAACCTGGGAAGGGCGGTTGGAGAACGCTCTGTACACTCAAGGTGGGCTGACGTTGGTCGCAAGCATCGTCATCAGCGCTGCTCTGCTGGCTCGCAGCTTGGTTGCCAAACGAATGCAGCAAGAAAGCTTGCGCCGAGAACTAGCGATGCGCGAGCGTCATGAGCGCGCCGCTAGCGAGCGTCATGATGCCATGCTTGCTACCCTTGCCAAGGTTTCGGGAGATTCCATGGCAAAAAAGTCTCTCGGCTCTGGAGCAAGACCCAGGTAATCCTGGATCGGCTGGCCAAGGCTTACAAGCTTCTACGGCTTGTCCTCGCCTGGGTTTGCCCGGAGTCGAACCTAGTGGACCTAGCATCCACTTCGCTAGGATGGCTAGTTTGTCGCGGACCACCACGAACCTGGTAGCGATTACCTCAATCGCAAGTCCCATGAGTTCACTGCGACGAGTTCACTGTGGGGTGTGTCCCCAACAAGGGTTGTCCCAACACGGGAAGTGACCACTCGGGTTGCTTCCCGTGTTTCAAAAAGGCGCTCCGCCGTTTCAACTTTTCTTGGTGACGCGTTCTGAGACCTAATTAACCCCGGCGCGCGGACTTCCGACGTCTGAGTCGTGGCTGGGTGTTCTGTATTCGAGCCGGAGCAAGGGGCGCCATGGGAACATGCGCAAAGTTGGCATGCTCTATCCTGGCCCACTCTGTTTCTTTTGGCTGTCTCCTAGCCCCCCAAACCGCTATCTTCCGACCACCATCTCATAGCGTATGACCTGGTCACATCATTTACTCTGCCTCGGTCAATCTGATTGAGCTGCAGGGCGACTGGTCGGCAATCGTACCCACTCGGCTTGGGCGAGTTCTCTTCCAGCCGGCAAGCATCGAGAGCTCTGCTGGTTGTCCACTGACCAGGCAGAGCGCGGTCATTGGCGCCGGCTCAAGTCGCTACAAATCGAGCCCAAAATTTCACCCTGAGTCTCCCACTATGCTAGAATTTCTCGATAACACTTGAAGTCCGAACTACGCCATTCACTCCCCCAACTCCCCTTCCTTCAAACTTTGTGTAGCGAGGCACGTCATGTCCAATATCTTACTTGTTGAAGATAGTGCGACTCAGGCCATGCAGATGAAGATCCTGCTTGAATCCGCGTCGCACGAGGTTACGTGTTGCGATGACGGAACCAGTGCTCTCGAGCAACTCTCTTCTGGTACCAACGAATTGGTAGTCACGGACCTTGAGCTACCGGTGATGAACGGCTTGGATCTGATCAAAAAAATGCAGGCCGACTACCCGCAGATTCCCGCGGTCTTGGTGACCGGACAAGGTTCAGAGCGACTCGCCGCGGAGGCGTTGCGTGTCGGTGCAACCGCCTACGTACCCAAGTCGCTTGTAGACGATATGTTGCTGGGAACCGTGGAGGACGTTCTGGGCGTCATGCGAACAGATCGTAGCTACGCGGAACTGATCGACTGCACCGTCGAGAATCGGCTCGTATTCAATCTACCCAATAAACCGCGTTTGTTGACGACCGCAATTGATCTAACGATGCAGTTGGCGGGGGGGATGCAGTTGCTTTCCGGCGTAGATCGCTACCGGGTTGCAACGGCTCTACAACATGCTGCCTCCAACGCAATCTTCCGAGGCAATCTGGAATTGACGCGTGAGCAATGGCAGGGGACTACGAGCGACGAGGATGAAGCGCGAAACGTCTCCCCCCTGGTTGCCGAACGTATGCAGACGGCCCCCTACAGTCGCCGCCGTGTT
>JANQJJ010000028.1 GCA_028281725.1 Pirellulaceae bacterium
GACGGTGGCGATGGAGATGACATAATCCATGGCAATCATGGCCTGGACCGTGTGACCGGCGGAAGTGGTACGGACCGCCTGACGGCAGAAGCGATTGAATTGAAGGATCTTAGCACCTCGGATTTTGTTTTTGCGCCCGATGTCACGGAACTTGCTGCTGTGACTGCGCCACCAATCAATGATCCGGTCATTACGGCTTCAGAGATCCCAGACCCAGACTTGCGCGCAGCGCTCGCCGTGGCAGCTGACATTCCCGTCACCCTTGCAGGCGGTGCTTACGTCGTACACGGGGAATTGCGGACGTCAGATCTAGTTCAGTTGACCGAACTGACGGCAAATGGCATCGTCGACTTCACCGGCCTGGAAGCACTCGAGAATATTCAGTCGCTTACCTTGTCCGGACCGGTCTCGGCGATCGTAGCGCCCCGTTTAAATTTCGATGCATCCGTTGCAGATGACTCCACACCAGCGGTGTGGGAAAGCGGCGAGCCGAGTTTCGACGCGGCGCTCGTGCCGGGCGTCACGTTGAACCGGAGCGTTGCGGGCGGTGGTCCCATTACGCACGCCTATACTTTTGACGGCAGCGGCGGCGGTGAGTTGCCGCCTCTTACCACTCTGCCCGGCGGAGTGACCACGCAATCGGCTGCATGGGAAGTATGGATGCGGCCTAGTACGCTCAGCGGAAATCGCGTCATTTTCGAAGCGGGTGGTGGAGCCCCCGCAAGCCGCGGTGTGTCGCTAACCCTTGTCGATAGCCGGCTAGACTTCGCCATTCAAGACGGAAGCGAGCGCGAAGTGTTGAGCGCCCATGGAATCGGAATCTCAGAATTCACTCATGTTTACGCAGAGTTCGATAAGCCCAACGCGACCCTGTCATTGTTTGTCGATGGCCGGCTTGTCGACCAAACAACAGGCGTCTCTATCAACAGTTGGTCAGGTTCCAATTCTGCAACCATTGGTGACCACAGTGGAGACGCGACCAATAATCTTGGCGCGATTCCAAACGCAGAAACCTACGATGCGTTTGTAGGTGAGATTGCTTCCGTCCGATTCTACGAGATGGACAAATCCAGCGTTCTTCAAGGCTTGCAGCACTTATCCCATCTTGATCTTTCGGCGACAAGAATTGCCTCGTCGTCTGCAGCTGTTAGTCAACTGATCAGCAGTCTTCCCAACCTGTCTCGGCTCTTCCTCCCCAACAGCACGATCACCGGAAATTTTGAAGCGGAGGATTTTGAGACTGGCACACTCGGCGGATCGTGGACAACGTTCAGTTCGGATCCCAATGGACGCATCGAGGTGACGAATGCGAGGCCCGCCGCAGAGGGTGGCTATGCCCTGTGGATGGATGTTGCTACGAATAGTACTCCGAACTTGAATGAGGCCATTTGGACGGTGGACCTAAGCCAGGTCCGAGGGCCAGTTCTGAACTTCGCCCACACAGATTACGAAGATGCGGCGCAAGGAGACATCACTGACCTTCCCGCAACTTTTGTGGATCACTTCAATGGCGACGGAGTTGCCATCAGTTCTGATGGGACGAATTGGCATCGGCTTATCGAAGCACCTGATCAAGCCAATGGCATCTGGGCCGATTACTCGATTGATCTGACAACTGTTGGTATCCCACTGGATGGTCCGGTCCAGATCAAATTCCAACAGTACGACAATTTCTCGCTCACGACAGACGGTCGTGGTTTCGATGCGATTTCGATCACCGGTAGTTACACCACCTCCATCTCAACAACCGATCTCGCTATTGACGAAGGGGATCAATTGCTGGTCACCGAAGTGGACACGGTCCTGGGGTCCCCCATTCAAGTGACTCAAACGCCAACGACCATCGTTGGAGACGATGATGGCATTCATATCGTTGGCTCGGGGCCAACTGCGTTTCCCGTAACGGTCCGCAACGTAGCGCCGACGGTTGTGGTTCCGCCGATCACAGGTTCCAACGAAGGGCAAGAGATTTCGCTGGGGCCAGCCAGCGTCTCGGCAACGCAGTTTGAGCAGCCGATTCGGATCGACGGCATCGACGTCGGCAGTATTGTCGTTACCGATCCAGGTTTGCTGGATCTGCCCGATGTGAAGACCCAAGTGACTGTCACCGACCCACGTGGCCGGATTTCGAGCCTCAACCGAGGAGCACTCAACTTTGACAATCAGGTGCTGAGTCTTTCGAACGAAACACTCGACGGCGCAAATAACTTCTCGATTGGCTTTTGGTTGCAGGCCAACGCGCCCAGTTCTAGCACCGTACTGAGTGGCGCTTCGGCTGACGATCAACGTGAGCTGGAAATCACGCTGATCGACGCGACAACCCTGCGAGTCTTCTTGAATGGTACGCATGTCCAAACTGGCGGAGATCTACTCGAGTGGACGGTGCCCGACATGACTCAGGAACGACACATTGTGGTGACGCGGGACATGGAATTCGAAACTCTCGAATTGTTCGTCGATGGACATTCCCTGGGAAGCAAGTCGCTAACCGATTCGGTGGAACCAATCCGACTCGACGCAGGACGGTTCGTTGTCGGTCAGCGCCAGAATGGAAGTGGCATAGGTGAGTTTGATCCGAGCAACGCGTTTGACGGAGTTATCGACGAGCTCGCGATCTGGGACCGAGCCCTGCGGCCGAATGAAATTGCCTCGCTTCCCACAGGAGAAATTGAAACCGCAGACAGTAACCTCCGATTGGTTTTGTCGTTGGATGAAGGTGCAGGGGATGTCGCCGTGGATCGGGGGCCACTGGGCTTGGACGCTGGGCTGGCACCCATCGGAGCCATTGCTCCTCCAACCCGAACCGACCCGGTCATCGCTCAGTCTAGTGGCACGGTGATGTTACAGGACGAGGGAACCTACTTGCTGACAGTCACCGCCTACGACGGAGATGGGGGCGAAGACCGCTCGGTAACGTCCTTCGAAGTCAACAACGTGGCGCCGAGCATCGCCAGCTTGAATTCCAGCCTCGGTGCGGGCACGCAGTCGGTCGCAGGCGCTCCGCTAAAGTTCGATGCACGCGATGTGTTCGATCCAGGACCTCAGGACACATTCAAGTATCTGTGGCAAGTCACCTCTGACAACGGACAGGCTGTGCTGACCTCCAGTGAAGTCGACTTTGATTTTGTCCCGCGCTATGCAGGAAATTATTCGATCTCACTGACGGTCAAGGACTCGTTTGTAGACGAAGAAAACGAGATGTTTGGGGCGTCGGATACACTCTCGCGCCAAATTGAGGTGTTGCCGGTTGCCGCGGCTGAGCATCCCGTGGGAGTACTTCGCGCGGGTGAAAGCATCACGGTGACCCCACTTGTCGTTGAAGAACTTAGCTCGACGGGCTGGACGGCTTCTAGCCCGGTCGCACCGGCGGGGCCGCTGCGAGGTTCGGAACTATCCGTCGAACGCGAGACCAGCTGGTCCGTTCAGTTTCCTGGTGGTGTCACGATTACCAGTTCCGAGTCCGAATTTCAGTGGGTGCCTAATGTGGCCGGCAACTATCTGCTGACGCTCACTCTTGAAGACGTGTTCTACTCCGATGGGGTCGAGACGGATCGTCTGGCGGATACGACCAGTGTAACCCTAACGGTGGACTCACCCTCGGAAATCACCGTCCAAGCCTCAGACACACTGGCTCTTGAAGGCGGAGCGTTGGACTTTGAAGTCGTTGGGCTTCCGGAGTTGCACGACAGCGCGACTCGTTCGTACGCTTGGCAGGTCACACCGAACACGTTTCAAACCGAAGCCGTATCAGATCCAAATGCGTTTCGCTTTCTGCCTCTCGAAGACGGAATTTACAACGTAACGGTTACTGTCACAGACACGATCATGGGCAGTGACATCGTACGCACCGCACCCACCGTGGCGGTAATGATCGAGAACGCGATCCCCAGCATTGTGACGAGCAATGTGTCAGGAACCGAAGGTAGCCCAACCACCTTGTCTGCATCGATCTTGGATGCTGGACAAGAGGATACGCATACCTACACGATCGCCTGGGGAGACGGCAGTCCTGAGTCCTCCGGTAGCGTTGCCGACGATCTGATTTCTGAAGACCACACTTACGTACAGGACGGTGAGTATGAAGCCGTGCTGACGGTCACGGACTCCGATGGTGGCCAACGAGTACATACGATCATCGTCTCGATCGATAACTTGGCTCCAACGGCTACCGACGATGTCGGAAATGGTACCCATGAAGACGCTGGTCTCAACTTATCCGTCGATACGCTACTTGCGAACGACGTTGACGTCGGATCACAAGACATGCTGTTTCTCTCGAACTTAGACAGCGTTTCCGCGCTGGGAGCGCGGCTCAGCATCGATCCGCTTGGCACGGCCAATAGGCAAATCAACTACGATCCGACGGGGCTACTTGTGTTCGATAGCCTGGGCGACGGTGAGATCCTCATCGATTTCTTCACCTATGTAGCCTCCGATGCGTCTGGAGGTACCGACACAGCCACCGTGGTGGTGACGGTAACCGGTATCAACGACGCTCCTGTCGCTCAGGCGGACAGCCTGCTGATTCCAGCCGATCAATCCAGCCCTATGCTTGGCGACATTCGGGCCAATGATGTCGATGTGGACCATGTTCAATCAAGCCTTTCCATTCAAAGTGTTGAGGGAGTCACCAATGATCTCGTCGATATCCCTGGGCGATACGGTTCGCTGAATTGGAGTGCCGGCGGCACCATCGGCTATACGCTGGATGTGAACCACCCCGATGTATTGGGATTGCCCACAGGTCAAACGCTGCAGGAAGAGTTCCACTACGTACTAACCGACGGCCAGGCTTCCGATAGTAATCGCCTGACAGTGGTCATCTCCGGAGTCAACGATGCTCCGCACGCGTTGGACGACGTGGCTTCGGTGCCGGCGTCTCAGGCATTCTCTGTGTTGACTGGTAATTTTGATGATAACGTCTTGAGTGATACGCCTGTCGCCTACTTCAGATTGGCCGAGACTACCGGCAAGATCGCGCGCAACGAGCTTTCCCCTTCTTCTCCGGACGGACTGCACACTTCTCCACTATCGCACACCAGCGGCTTGGCACTTACTTCGGAAGCGGCAGCCCGCTTCGATGGTGACCGGCATGTGATGATTCCCGATGCTCCAAGCTTGACGACTTACGCGGGTGAACTCAGCCAGAGGACCATCGAGTTTCTGTTCCGCGCCGATGAAGTTCAGTCGCGGCAGGTCTTATATGCCGAAGGCAATGCTACCGATGGATTCAACCTCTACCTCGACAATGGAGAGTTGTATTTTGGAGTTTGGGACAATGGCATCAGCGCCACAACCCTAAAAACGGCCGTCACCCACTCCAGCTCTTACCACGTGGTGGCGGTTTTCGATGCCCCAGTAACCCGATTGTTCGTCAATGGTCTGGAGGTTTCGCCTGGTGGCAGTTCCGGATTCGACGGATCGGGAGGAGTTTCCCCACATAGCGGAGGGCTGAGGATCGGAGGTCAAGGCGGTGCCACACGATTCCACGACGGCGCGGATACGACGAACCGTCACGACTTCGCAGGCATCATGGACGAAGTTGCCATCTATAACAGCGTGTTGAGCGAAGATACGGTGATTGCTCACTACCATGCGCTTGGCTTGATGCTCAACGACCGTGATTTCGATTCGGCCTATGCTGTGACTGCCGTAAACGGCAGTCCCGCGGCGGTCGAACAGACAATCACTATTCCGTCCGGCGCTCTTCTGAGAGTGAATGCGAATGGATCCTACGAGTAC
>JANQJJ010000033.1 GCA_028281725.1 Pirellulaceae bacterium
ATCGGTATTGGAGATGATGGCTTTGAAGGACTGACGCGGCAAGCGCTGACAATCATCTCGGAGGCCGGAACCCTGTTTGGCCCGGCGAATCTGCTTAGCAAGGTGCAGCCGACCGGTCAGAAAATGGAAACCTTGTCAGCCGATTTGGACGGAGTTGCCAGGGCCATCGAATCTGCCGACCAGGCTCCGCTGGTGTTGCTTGCTAGCGGCGACCCACTTTTTTATGGCACGGCAAGATTCCTCTGTGAGAAGTTCGGCAAGGATCGATTCGAAGTTCTGCCCCATGTCAGCAGCATGCAACTCGCCTTTGCACGAGTGAAAGAGAGCTGGGATGAAGCGTATTTGACGAACCTGGCAACCCAACCCTTGCCCCATGTGGTCGAACGCATTCGATCTGCGGAAAAGGTCGGATTGTTCACCACCGATGAGAACCCTCCGTCCAAACTGGCTGAAGCCTTGCTGCAACAGGGTATCGACTACTTCACCGCCTACGTATGCGAAAACCTCGGTTCCCCTGACGAGCGAGTAACGCGCGGCAAACTATCAGAAATCGCAGGTCAATCCTTTTCCAGCTTAAACGTGATGGTACTGGTGCGATTTCCCGACGTCCCGGACCGTCCCGCCGGGATGCAAGGCAAACGCTTGTTCGGAAATCCTGACGAGTGTTTCCTGCAAAGCCGTCCCAAACGTGGCCTGCTAACTCAAAGCGAAGTTCGCGTGATCGCTCTGTCGGAAATGGACCTCGGACCAACCAGTGTTGTGTGGGACGTGGGAGCGGGGAGCGGCTCGGTTGCGATCGAGTCGGCGCAGCTGGCTCCGGCCGGCCGCGTCTTTGCGATCGAGATGGACGTGGAAGACTACAACTTGCTGGTTGAAAACTCTCGTACCTTCGGAGTTAACAATCTGACCCCGGTGCTGGGCGAAGCCCCTGATGCTTGGGAAGAGCTACCCGCGCCAGACGCGATTTTTGTTGGCGGGACGGGCCGCGCCGTGGCCACGCTCGTTGAGGCCGCTTGGTCTCGCTTGCGAACGGGCGGAAGACTCGTGGTCCATTTAGCCAGCATCGACAATATCACGTCTGTCGAAAGGGTTCTCCGGTCACTCGCCTGTGAACCGAAGATCCTGATGATCAATCTGTCTCGTAGTCAGCAACAACTCGAGTCCATCCGGCTCGAAGCGGCCAATCCGTCTTTCTTAGTTGTTGCCAGAAAGCCGGACTAATCCAGCCCTATGAACGAAAACATCGCTGATTTACAGCTCGACGTCGTCGCCGTCGGTGCTCATCCAGACGACGTTGAGATCGCCTGTGGAGGCACGCTGGCCAAGCTGGCCAGTCAAGGCTACCACGTCGGTATCATCGATTTGACCGACGGTGAGCCAACCCCCAGATGCAATGATCCGGCCATCCGCGCCGCTGAGGCAGACGCGGCGGCCAAGACGCTCGGCGTCGCGATGCGCAAGATCCTGTCAATGCCTAACCGTCGCCTGTTTGATTCTTTCGAGGCGCGGGTGGCGTTGGCCACTGAGCTGCGACGTTACCGCCCCAAAATTGTCATTGGCTTTGGCAACAAGACTCCCATGGCATCTCCGGATCACTTTCAGGCGATGCAGATCACCGATGCGGCGGTCTTCTACTCGCGGCTAACCAAATGGGATGAGCACTTTGGTGGACTGCCCGTGCACACCATCGCTGCTCAGCTCTACTTCCAACTCGGTTTCGAACCGGTCCATGCCACGGGGGCAGGCGCCAACCTGATCGTGGACATTACCGACCAGCTGGACCAGAAAATGGACTCCATCGCTTGCTACCAGACGCAATTTCCCCCAGAGAAAAACTATGTCTTGGAGCGAGTCCGTGGCATCGCCATTGCCGCCGGCTCCGCAGCCGGATTCGGCTCCGGAGAGGTTTTTACATCCACTCGGGCGCTCGGTTGCCAGGATCTTGTGCGAACGCTGCTGCCGGAAAAGTAGGATCGCCTTATGAACCTGCCGCCGCTGATCCGCCCCCATGTCTATTCCCATCCAACGTTAGACACTGCGATTTGGTTCCTGCAATTGCGCTGGGTGGCAGTCGCGGGCCAGCTACTGACGATGGCGGTCGTCGCTTGGGGGCTGAAAATCAAGCTTCCCGCAACGGAACTGCTGATCCTGATTGGGATCACGGCCGTTACCAACGCAGCTTACGCGTTTTGGCTGGCGCGCCTTCATCGCAGTGGCGTCGAGCGGTCCGATCCCCTACCAACCGATCAAGTGATCTCAGGCTTGATGTTGGTCGACATCCTGGTCTTGACCGGAATGCTCTACCTGTCAGCCGGCATGGCCAATCCCTTCGCGCTGTTCTACTTCGTCAACATTGCGGTTGCGGGCGCCATCATTACGCCTGCTTGGGCTTGGGGAATCTGGGTTGCTACCGTAGCGGGCGTGACTTTGCTGCTGGTACGGTCGCTGCCCATTGCGGAACTGAGCTCGGCCAACTTGCAGACTCCCTCCACCGAGGCTGAGCCTATTTGGACGATTCCCAAGATTGGATTCCTGATTTCGTTTGCGACCTGTAGCGGCGTAATCACCTACTTCATTGCCATTCTGACCGGGGAATTGCGGCAACGTGAACAGGCGCTCAAGGATGCCGAAAATGCTCGCGTCCGCAATCGCCAGCTTGAGGCGTTGGCCACGCTGGCGGCCGGGGCAGGGCATGAACTGGCTTCCCCCCTGAGTACCATTGCCGTTGTCGCGAAGGAGCTGAGCCGTGGCTTGGAGAAACAAGACGTTCCCGAGTCGGTGACCAAAGATGTCGCGCTGATTCGCTCGGAGCTGGACCGCTGCAGGCAGATCCTTGATCGCATGACCAGTGCGGCCGGCGAAGCTGCCGGAGAACAGCTGCAGTCGATTGCGATCAATGACTTTCTCTCCGAGACGTTGCTGGGTCTTAGAGAACCCGGCCGCGTAGAACTCTCCGTTTCCGATGCTGCCCAGACGACCAGCAATCTGCTGCCGGTACAAGCAGCAGCGCAGGCCATACGCAACCTGCTGCAAAATGCCCTGGATGCAAGTCAACCCGGCGCGACGATTCAGGTGATTGCCGAGTCGTGCGAAGTAGGCTGGCGGCTGCGGGTGATCGATCGTGGCGACGGAATGCCACCGGAGGTTCTGCAACGCATCGGAGAACCGTTTTTTACCACCAAGGAGCCGGGCCGAGGGATGGGGCTTGGCCTCTACCTAACGCAAAACGTCATCCGGCGCCTTAATGGCACTTTAGACTTCACCAGCCGCCCTGGGCACGGCACCACAGCCGAAGTCGTCTTGCCAACGCTGCGTAGCTGACCGCCGGGGTCACGAGCGGCTCAGCGCTGTCGGGCGCGCGGTACAGGCCTTCCCAGCTATTGGCCCCTCCGGGCGTGAGGCCGATATCTTAGCTCGGCGGCCCATGAATGGAAGGAACCGTTGCTGCGGCCAAGGCAGCCGGGCGCGAGTGCAACACTCTGCCGCGGCATCATGACGCAGCGCGATTAGCCGCAGTGTCGTCCCGCAGCTGGAGCCGCCGGATTACTTGGGCCCGATCGCGAATGCCCCCAAAACGGGCCTCCCGTTTCTGGCACATACAAGCTCGGCGCAGGAAAAACATCTGCTAAGCTGTAACTACCTGAACCATTCGTTTTTCGTCCACGCTTTGGCGTTGACCTCGAACCGGCTGCTAGCTCCGTTCACCTAGGGCCTGCCAATGACTACTACTGAGATCGACAATTCGGGCTCTACCGAAAATGAGCAGACGTCTGTAGACAACTTGCTGGAGGGGGAAATCGCCGAAGCCCGGAGCATCATGCTGGTCGACGACAGCATTGTGCTGCGCGACCGTTTGGCACTTGCCTTCCAGGAGCGCGGATTCCGCGTGGCGATTGCCAGCAACTTTGACGAAGCGATCGCGGTTTTCGCTCAGGATCCGACGGACCTTGCAGTCCTCGATTTACGCATGCCTGGTAAGCCGGGGTTGGTGCTACTGCAGGAGCTAAAGAAGCTCAACCCGGCTACAAAAATCCTAATCCTCTCGGGTTTCGGATCGATCGCTACCGCTATTGACGCAATCCGCCTGGGAGCCACGAACTTCCTGCCCAAGCCTGCCGACGCCGACGATATCTTGACCGCATTTGCGCGGGGCGGCTCAGACGTCGACGTCCCTGAAGCCGAAGAAGAGATTCACGTCCCCACGCTCGCCCAGGCAGAATGGGAACACATTCATCGCATTCTGGCTGATTGTGGTGGTAACATTTCCGAGGCCGCTCGTCGGCTCGGAATTCACCGCCGCTCCTTGCAACGCAAACTCCGCAAGCGGGCACCCTAGGCGTCTCCGCCACATCATTTGCGGTGATCAAAATCTGCTTTGGTTGGAACCTCCCCTTACGGGCTAGCTCGACCATCCCCTGTCGCTTTTGTCGCCCTTGTGGCATACTTGAGCACCTGGCCCAGGATGCCGCCGGCTGGCCCCTGAGAAGTATTCCTCGGCATGACCAGACCGGGTTGTCCAGGCGTAGTTTTTTGGGCGCGGCGACGCAAAAAAGGGGGGCTGGTCCCCTCACCCGAGGCCACAGATTCAACGCAATTTTCACCTGGACAAAGCAACGGCTTGCAATTCAGCCAATCAACGTCAGAAAACCAACCCTTAGGGAGTAATAAGTGTATAAGAACCTGAACTGTGGACTTCTGGGAATTTCAGGCCGGCAAAGCGAGATTATCGAGTTGGCTTTGACTTACGGTTTTCGTGGCATCGACATCGATATGGCCGATTTGGTTAAGCGATGCGGTCGGGGATCTTTCGAGAATGCGGCTCGTTTCCTGGTCAGTTCCAAACTGCGCATTGGCGGCTTTGAGATCCCCATTGATTTGGACAGCGATGAAGATTCGTTCGCTACCGCAGCGGCCCAGCTAAATGGTGTTGCCGAAATCGCACAACGCGCTGAGGCCATGACGGCCATTCTCACGATCCCTTCGGCGACTAATCGTCTGCCTTATCCGGAATACTTTGACGTCATTCGCAAGCGGATTGACCAAATCGCCGAAACATTCGGGAAAGAAGACGTTCGAATCGCGTTGACGTTCGACGCGTTGTCTTCGGAGACAGACGACAAGGAATTCAAGTTCGTAAAAGATGTCGAGGGATTCGTGGCCCTATTTCGGGCCTGCACGTCCAAGAATGTAAGCGTTGTCTTCGATAGCTGGAATTGGCATCTTGGCGGCGGAACCGAGGCTCACTTGGAACAGGTGGGACTCGATCGCGTGGCTTCCGTTCGCATTGCCGACTGCCAAGAAGGGGTCGACCCCGCGTCGGCAACGTCGGAAGCATGCTTACTGCCCGCCTCCACGGGGGTCATCGATAACGTTTCCTACCTACGGAAACTCGTCGACGCAGACTTGAAATTGCCCGTTGCCGCTATGGGCCGGCCCCTGAACGCCGGTGGCACGCGCGACGCTCTGGTAGGTCTCACTCAAGACGCTCTCAATAAGACGTTCGAAGAGATCGGCCTTCCCAGCCAGACTCGCAAACCAGAAATGTTTGCTGAAACGAGCTATGCGCGCAACTGATTCTGTAGCGCGCCCTCAAAAGTTCGATAGCCACTCGAACCCAGGTCGATCGACCTGGGTTTTTTATGCGCGAGTCTGGCCGATGCGACTGAGTCGATAAGCTGTGACGGTTATCCGGAATGCAATCTCATGGCCATGCTGTCTAATCTGGACGCATGCCACAATGGCTGGATGCAACAACTCTACGGGCCGATTTCAACTCCAGGCCGCGTTCGGATTGTAGTGGCTGTTCGTGAAATGCCAGCATTGCTGGCGACCTGCTGCCAGCGATAGTTCGCTCAAACACCACCCGCATCGGAAATCAAAGGTCTGCCATGGAACTTGGTAAACGTGCTAACTCCTGGGTCACGCTAGTCCTTGCGTTTGGATGCTTGGGTTTGCCTGATGCGGCCGGTGGCGATGGTTTCATCGTGCAGCCAAAGTACCAATCCAAGGAAGCTAAACAGGCATCGCAGCCGGTTCCCGCAACGCCTTCTTCCACCCCACTTCCTCCATCTGAGGATCCTGGGATCAGCGCCGTCGGCCCCCTTGGGCCTGCAGCATCCGAGCTGCCGGCAGCGCAGGGCCAGCTAAAGTGGGTCGCGCGCGGGTCGTCCTCTCGAACACCGAATACCAACCGCAACAGCAGCAGCAACGACCGGGTGGTCCCGCTCACGCGGCCACTGGAAATGGTCAATCCGTCATTTGTGGCCGAGCGATCGGCCGCCCCTTCGCTGGCAAGCCCGCCGACAGATCCCCAAACGAGTCTCGTCCAACCGGAAGAGAAGGAGGATCCTAGGGCCGCGCTGGCGTCGTTGGTGTCTCATCAGATCCTAGCCGGAGACCGCCTCCCACCAGAGGGGCAGTCGCCGGCGGAGCTGGTCGAAACGCCCCCCGGTTGGCAGGCCGTCGGGCAGAAGCTGAGCCAACACATCACGCGGTGCGAGTCGCTGATTTATCGCGGAGCATTCTACTCAGCGCGCGAGGAAGCTCAGCAAGCGACGCTCCACTTGCTACGCATGCTCGATTTGAACAGCAACCAATACACCTGCGAACCGGCTTGGAACGCTGCCCAGCGAGCGTTGGCGGAGTCGGAGGATTTTTCGATGACGCAACGTCTGACCACCGACGACGGCTTGCTTCGCAGGTTGATTCAGTCGCACGAGACGCCGATCCTAAAAGACAGAGATGTCACTCAAGTCTCCCCGCTAACGGCGGCACAACACTACCGGCTATACGCTCAAAAGAAGATGTCCGAGGCCGCGCAGGGCCATCCTTGGGCCGGCGAAGTTTTTTATACAATCGGCCGTGTCTTCCAAGCCGAAGCCGATTCGACAACGGATAACGATAACTCTGCGGAGGCACTGCGATGGAAGGCTGTAACCTACTATCAGGCTGCCTATGCGGTCACGCCCGAAAATGCGTTGGCCGCCAACCAACTCGGCTACCTCCTTTTGCAAATGGACCGGCCGCTGGATGCCCGTGACGCACTGATTCACTCGCTCCGTGCTGGACATTCAGTCGCTGCACTGGAAAACCTGATTGAGGCCAGCCGCCGACTCGGTGACACTTCGACCCACCGATGGGCCATGCAGCAATACTCGGCGATCCCCAAGGCGGGACCGCAAACGCAAAATATCCCGCCTGTCGTCGAAGTAGACCCACGAACGTTCGCAGGCTTGAGCCCCTATGCCAGCGGTCCTAGCCCGCAGCACGGTGGCCTGGTGCAGGCTGCGACGAATCCCGCGGGAGCGGCAGCGAATTACTAGTCCGTCAGGCATGACAGGGCAGTCAGTTACTAGCAACAAGCATTCCCCAAAAACACAACCCCCATGCATCAGCCCAAAATCAACCTAGCCGTTGTGACCGTAGTGTTGCTTGTTTCCCCTCAGGCTTCATTGCGAGCCCAGCTGTCGTCAGAACAACCTACGCCTCCGGGCCCCCATGCGCCATCTCTCGGCGCGCCGGAGGCCTCTGTTCCCGGTCCCGGTGTTCAGGCCCCTGCTCCAGGCCCGGGTATTGCGGTACGGCCAGTTCAGCTCAGCGGTACCCAAACCGGAGGCATCAATCGCTGTGGTTACTCGGTCTGCAACCTACCACCGCAGCCGCAGGTTACGCCGGGTCGATGTCAGCCGTGCACCGTTGCCGTTGACTGCGCTGACAACCGACCAGGTCATCGTCAGAATTGGCGAGATCTACATCGCTATCGTTTCCAGCCACTTGCCCACGGCGAATACTTGGGACCGGTGCGATTGCCCGCAACGATCGATTACCGAGTACGAGTGGGGGACCAGCTGCGATTTGTATACATTCTGTCACGGCAGATTCTCTCAGACAGTTTTCCACTTCGCGTCGGAGATGAACTCCAAATCAACTCGCTGACCGACCCATCGATTCAACTCGGTGACGTCACTCAAGGACGTGGTGTTGTCATCCAGCCCGACGGGATGCTGTACTCGCGACTGATCGGCCCGATTCGGGCGGCCGGACTAACCATTCCGCAACTGCGTCGCAATCTGGAAATCGCCTACCAAGAAAAGATCATCAATCCCGCCATCGACATCATCCCCATCAAGACCAACACCTTGCTCGAAGACATTCGCTCCGCGGTCGACGCGCGAGCGGGTATCGGAGGTCAAAGTTTTGTCGATACGGTGCATCCAGACGGCACCCTCCGGCTACCCAAGCTAGGTTCGGTCTGCGTTCAGGGCATGACGCTCGATGAAGTGAAACGCGAAGTCAACTTGCGGTATCAGCAAATCGTCGAAGGTCTGGAGATAGAGCCCATTTTAGATCGGGAGGCCCAACATTTTGTCTTCGTTTTCGGCGAAGTCACTGAGCCCGGTCGATATGAAATGTTTGGCCCCACCACGGTGACGCAAGCACTGGCCCTGGCTCAGGGAACGATTTTGGGTGCCAATACGCGAGAGATTGTCATCTTCCGTCGCGCCGAGGATTGGAGGCTGATCGCGACCCGCGTGGACGTTCGCGGCGCGCACTTGGGTAGAGTCCCTACACCGGCGGATGAGATATGGCTTCGCGACGGAGACCTGATTGTGGTGCCGCCTACACCGATCAAGCTCTTCGACAACTTCGTCCAACAGGTGTTTACCGACGGTGCTTACGGCATCTTCCCATTCTCGCAGGTCGGTTCCGGCCTCACCATCGGAGCTGGACAAGGCGGCGTGCGTTGAGGTTGATCGCCACCGGGCAAGCTGGCACACGCGCCGAGGCGTTCATTCACCGGCAGGCTTAGCTGGCGTGCGCTGAATATCGAAGACCGGGTTGAGAGACCCGCTGCGAAAGCCTTCCAAGTCTAAGGTAACGAACCGGAATCCGATTCTCTTGAACTCTTGCACGACGCGCTCGCGCGCCGCTGGTGCGGCCAGCTTCGCGATGGCCTCGTCAGCGACTTCGATCCGCGCCAGGGCGTCTGCCTGCAAACGGACACGGAACTGACCGAGGCCCATCTCGCGCAGCATCTGTTCGGCTCGCTCGACCATGGCCAGTCTCTCCGCCGTGACTTCGACGCCATGAGCAATACGGGACGCCAGACAGGGACTCGCCGGCTTATCAGCCAAGTGCAACTCCCACCGGGCGGCTAATCTCCTGACCATGTCCTTGCCGATCCCCAGTTCGGCCAGTGGAGCACGCACTCCTGCCTCGCGTGCGGCGCCCAGTCCTGGACGATAGTCGTCATGGTCATCCCGATTGGTTCCCGTCAGCACGGTGGCGGACGGAAAACGAGCTCGGATGGCCTGGAACAGTTGCGTCTTACAGTGATAACAACGACGCGCGTCATTCCGCTGGTATTCCGGATTACTCAGCTCGCCAGTCGCAATCGTCTCGTGCTGGATTTGGATCGAGTCGACTAACTGCTGAGCATCCCGCAGTTCGACCTCGGCCACGCTTGGGCTGCGGCCTGTAACGGCTATGACATCGGACGTTGCCAGCCTGGCTGCCTTCGCCACGACGGCGCTATCGACTCCGCCGCTGAGCGCTACGGCATAGCTGGTGGCCGGATCAAACCATCCGACCAAGCGCTCGACGCAAGCATGCAATTCGTCGCTCGGTTCCCCAAGAAGCTCGCGGGGCGCCTGCGACTTATTCACCTGTATCCCGCTCTTTGTCCAGAGGTTCCATGATCTTGGTGTTGCGTTCGACCGCAACGACAATCGTTCGCTGCTGGCCACCATCGCGCGAACAGGCGACGGCCGGCAGTACCTGACGGCGGTCGGGGAACGGCAGACGTACGACAAACGTTCCGTCGGACCGCAAAGTCACCGGTTCGCCGCTGAGCGTAAGAAACCCATCGGGTAAGGTCGAACCGTAGACGACAAGCTCAATATCCATATCGAAATGAAAATCGTTACGTCGACGGAACGGTCCACTCGCCTGGGCGCCAAGCTGCGCCAGTGCCGGGGCGCCGAGTTGACGATGCAATCGATCCTCCAAAACCTCTTTCAATTCGGCTGTTTCCCGCTCGCGATCGTACCCACCACTCATCGCGTAGATGCGTTCGCTCTCGGACTCCACGTCACTCCAGTGGGCATCCACGGCATCCTGCGTTCCCGCACCGGGAGTTCTCACGGTGTTGCTTTTCGCAATGGCATGAAAATGTCCTGCCGGTGACAGGTATCCGACCATCACGCGCAGATTGGCGACCTCCCCGGGCCAATCGATGTACCAATCTCGCAGTCCACCGTGAATCTCGATGTCCCGTTCGACCGTCTCCGATGTCGTCGTCGTTCCGCCGTCGTCGAGTCGCAGTAAACGAACCACTGGTTTTGAACCGTGCCACTGTTCGGCCAGCGCCGCCCGAGCGCGCTCGATCGCGTGCCGAGTAATATCCCAGGAGGCATGGAGCCAATATGCGTCGCGCACAAACAGGGCGACGCGGTCCTTCTGAGGCTCCTTCTCCCAAATCGGTTCGGATGCTCCGGGAGGACGCACGAGCGTGGGACGGAAAGAGACATCTTTGTTGGAATCGCGCTGCAGCTGCAACTCGCGAATCCGCTTGAGTACCTTGGGACTCGTAGGTGTCTTCTGCGGCTTCTTGGCAGCCTTCTTCTTTTCCAACAGCTTCCTAGGCTTGACCTTGTCGGCAGTTTTCGCGGCAACTGTCTTCCCGGTCGACTTCGCCGAGCGACTGCTTTTAGACGACTTGCCGGGCGACGCTTTGGCGGTCCCGTTCGAACCGGCACGACTCTTGGAAACCTTGGAAGACGCTGTGGCTTTGGAAGATGCTGTCGCCTTGGAGGATGCTGTCCCTCTGGGCGAAGCCGCCGATCGTCTAGCGGTTGTCTTTTGTGGCGTCGCCTTCTTGGTCTTAGAAGCCAATCCTGCTTTGGTCCGGCCGGATGATCTCTTGGTCGTAGCGGCCTTCTTGGCGACCGACGCTCGCCCGTTGACCTTCGTTGCCTTCCCAGCCAGCTTCGCCTTGGTTGCCTTGGCGACCGCAGAAACCAGTTGGTCCTTTCGCATTGCCCCCCAACCAGGCACGCCAAGCCGCTTGGCCGTTTTCGCCAAATCTGCCTTGGTTTGAGTTTTCAGGTCGGCCGTAGTAATCAATTTATCAGACTCCGGATCAAATTCTCGTTTTCACCTCAGCGGACTTCCAGGGACGCTCTTGGACGAAACGTCCAACTTTTGGGAAGCCACAACTGGCTAGCTCAGCCCGCCCTATTCCGATCGAATGCAAACGTCGCGCCGCCGGACAGCACCCGATCTCTATTTGGGTACTTACGTACTAATCATCATCAATCATCCACCGGCCAGTTATGGCACCTCAACCGCCATTAATAGTATGCCAAGGGGAACCAATTTTTTCTAGATTGTGAACATTTGCACCCTATCGGCGACTGCGAACGGAAAAACGCCCAAAGAGAACGAAATCCCCACTAAATCGGCACAAGGGGATAATGAACCACCAAACAAAACCAAAGGTGGTATTTTCATAACTTCGGCATTTACTTCCCATCCCCATCCCAGGTGGTCACGCAGGGGCCTCCCCAGCTTGGGATTCGTTGACAATGGGAATCGGACCGAGTTAGAACAATGCGGGTGTCGAGTGACGGTGAATGGGATTTTGATAGCACTGCAGGTGAACCTTGAGCAAGCGACTTTACCTCGCGCAGTCCACGCAGTGGCTATCTCGCTCAATCGCCGTGATCCTTTTTATGATCGCTCCAGGCCTCCTCGGCTCGGTACTCGACAAGCGCATGGGAACTCGGGTGCTGACGCCCATCGGGTTCCTCATCGGGATGCTCCTGGGAACGACCGCCCTCGTCGTACTGGCCAAACACATGAGCCCGCCAGCTCGTGGGAGGCCGCTTCCGACGGATGACGAACCATCCGAGCCAAGAGACCCAGATATCTCGCGTCAGGTGGAAGAGGGACTCCGCCGCAAAAAAGTGAGATAGGTGCCTGGTTCCCGGCTCCCGTTTCGAACTTCCGACGCTCCCAACCTCCGGCCATGATCTTCCGGCCTCGGTCGGTAGCCTGGTGGCCCGGGCTGAAAATTAACGATGAGTTCTATTGGAAATGCCATCGCTCTGAGCATTGCGATCACCTGCACAGGGGGCATCTGTTACGTTGCGACATTTAGCCACGCAGGCACCGATTTAGCCAATCCCGTGGTCGTGGCGACCATGGTAACGCTCGTTGGCAGCCTGCCGCCGCTATGGCTGGGAAGGCTGATATCCAATGGCCCGGCGAGTCAGTTGGCGGTTATCGGATGGCGGCTAGCCGTCATGCTGCCCTCCTTGGCGATGCTCGGCTTCTGGGAGGGTGGTGAAAGAAATTGCTTTCTCATCACATTGCTGGCCTGTTATTTCGTTGCGCTACCATTAGAATCATGGCTCTTAATTCAAGATGTCAAGCGAAATCAGGATTCGTGACTCGCCTTTTCTTGTCTGGTTCCCTTCACGTTAGAGCAACGGCAGCATGGCTTCCGACCTTCTGCACATCAAGGACAGCTACTACTTCGACTTGCCTCGGAAGCTGTGGCGCGTTAGTTATGACTCGCCGACCGAGTTAGCCGATCAGGTCGGCGCGTGGGCTGTTCGCAATGACGCCGATTATCAGGATTGGGAAGCAGATCGTTTTATCGATCAGCTGTCGAAGATCGTCTCCAGTCCACATGCTCTGGAGCACGCGAAAGAGGCTTGGTTGCATTGGCAGCACGCCGATGAACGTCGCCATGGTCGCCCGTTTGATCAGTACGTTCAGGATGAGGTAGCCCAACTTCAGTCCGACGCTGCGACTTGGGTCCAGCAGCAAGAGATCGACTCCACGAATCCGGCCCAAACTTATCTGGCGGAGTTTCCCAGCGAGCAATTCGAATGGATGCTCGATATCTATAACAGCCCGGACAAGCTAACCGAGTGGACTGAGGCGCGACAACGCATGGATGATCGCGAAGTGCTCAATGAGTACCTCGAAAGTCCGCGCGGCGACTGGTCCGAAGAGAAACTGGCCCAATACAACTTCCATCTTTCAGGCAAAGTCTTTATCCCTCAGCCGCTGGCCACGCTGAAAAATGCGTACGAAGCTCAATCCGGATTTGCCATCTCCCGGTACATGATTATCGAGGTGGTGGTAGCCATCCTGATGCTGCTGGTCTTTCGTTGGCTGGCCGGAAAAATCAAAGATGGTGGAGCCCCCAAAGGAAAAGCCTGGAACCTGCTCGAGAGCTTCCTGACCTTTATCAAGACCGACATTGTCGAAAAAGGCATCGAGCCCCACGAATCGCCCAAATTCATGCCACTTTTCTGGACCATCTTCCTGTTCATTCTGGGATGCAACCTGATGGGCATGTTGCCCTGGGTCGGCTCACCGACGGCCTCGTTTGCTGTCACCGCCGTGCTCGCTTTGGTGGTCTTCCTGGTAGGTACCTACCTCGGCATTCAGAAATTTGGCGTGTTGGGATACCTGAAGAATCTCTGCCCGGAGCTCGGTTTGCCGATGTACATGGCGGTCGTCATCGTACCCATGGTTTGGCTGATCGAATTCGCGTCGCTGTTTATCAAGCACGCCATCTTGGCCATTCGACTTCTGGCCAACATGGTTGCCGGTCACTTGGTGCTGCTCGGAATTATGGGCCTTGCGTTCGGGGCACACGCCGCCACAGAAACGATGCACGCCGGTTCGTGGACCGCCTTGTCGGTCGTGGCCATCCTCGGCACCACCGTACTGAGCTTCATGGAACTGTTTGTGGCATTCCTGCAAGCCTACGTATTCACGCTGCTGGCTGCTCTATTCGTGGGCAGCGCGACGCACCACCATTAATCCCCGCTCAAACCAGTTTGCTTACACTTCAAACCACCTAATTTCGTCCTTTGAGGAGACAATTCAGTGATTAAAGCCGTTCGCACAGCATTGTGGACTGTTGGCCTGTTTCTTGTAATGACTTCACCTGCTGCTGCTCAAGGAGGCGGTTTCAGCATGCCTGCTCAGATTGGTGCTGGACTGGCCGTGATTGGTGCCGGTCTGGGAATCGGCTTGCTTGCCAAGGGAGCGGTTGAATCGGTCGCGCGTCAACCTGAATCGGCTGGAACGATCCAAGTCCTGATGATCATTGCAGCCGCTCTGATCGAAGGTCTGGCGTTTTTCGCCGTTATCGTGTGTAACCAGTAGCTTGATCAGCGGACTTGGTTACGCAGAACCGAGCCGCCCGAGTTCCACCCAAGTTAAGACTTAGAAATTCGTTTGCACTGAAGGTAACCGCACGATGGTCACGTTGCACCGGTCGCTTTTGTCTCTGCTTGTGCTGGCTTGCTTTTTTTCGCTGTCATGCGCGGCAGTTGCGCAGGAAGCAGATGAAGACCAAGCCGGTTCCAACCCGGCAGCGGAGGTAAGCGACGAAGGTGAAGTTCACCTCGCAGAGGCGAGCGATGACTCCGAGCATCCTGGCGATGAGCATGGCGAGAGTCCGGATATGGACCCGACCCATGCG
>JANQJJ010000042.1 GCA_028281725.1 Pirellulaceae bacterium
TAGCAAGTGGCAGCCTATCGCCAGGAAAAAGCGCGATCAGCAAGGCGACCGCGAGTAGACTGCCCAACGGCAAGCCAAGCCCGCTTGCCAGAGCAATCGTGGAAGACGAGTACCGGACGTGTTGCAACGGCCTGGGATTCCGGTGCACAACCATAGGTCCTGCTCCTGTCTTGTTGGCTAGCGGATCTCGGGCGTCTGGCGCTACCCCGCGACGTCCACATCAACCGAATGCCGGCCGCGCACGAGGCCGCTTTGGGGCCAGCGCCAGGATCCGCCCGCGAGAGAGTTTGCCGATTTGCGATCGGCTTCCCGTAGTCGGCTAGGCTATCTTGCTGCAGATGGGCAATGCCAAACGGTACACAACGTCCTGGGAGCGACTTCGCAAGGTGTCTCGACGTCTGGCCGCGCTGGGAGCGTCCCGGTACGGTCCGCGGACCGGCTGTTTAGGTCGCTATGGGACCCGAGCCGTTTGAGGTCGCTGAACGTCTGGCGCGAACTCGTCGCACTACTCTTTCGAATACTGCATCGTGACGTTGCCGCCGCCTGTCTCTGCCGTTAGCAGAGGTCCGCCTCCATTGAGAGCTACCTCTATATTTCGCTTCCGCCTTTTCTTGTTGTCGGGAGTCGCAAATGGAACGTTGATATGTCCACCACCGGTCCGCGCTCGGACATTCACAGCGATTTCCTCGGATAGCTGCACCTTGACGTTACCGCCGCCCGTTCTTAGCAGCCAATCCTCCGACGGTTGTGTCAATAGTTCTGCCATCACGGTTCCACCACCTGTGATCGCGTTGACGGCTCCCTCAACGTTCGCCACTCTCACGGTCCCACCATCCGTCATTGCGTCAACGGTCCCTTCGACGTTCGTTACGCTGACGCTTCCACCACCCGTTTTTACGTCAACGGCTCCTTCGACGTCCACGACGCTGACTTGGCCGCCTCCGGTTCGGGCCAGGACACTTCCCTGGAGATCGCCCAGTTGTATGTGTCCTCCTGAAGTCGAAACGTCCAAGTTGTATTTTTTAGGAACGGTCACAAGAAAAGTAACTCCGCGAATCTGGTCCAGCTTGGCTGGTTTCTGAATCTTCCTCGCAAGCTTCAGATCGGCGTCGTCCTGCGAGAATTTCAATTCGTGCTGAACGTTGATCTGGTCAGCTTCTTCCTCGTTAGACACTTTCACCTCGCGCAGGACCTCAACTTGGACCTCCCTTTGTTCGTTGACGGACACTTCTACCTTGCGAACTAAGGCTGAGTCGATTGATTTCGCCAGTTTTGCCTCGACCTTGAGATCCGTCCCATTTTGCGTGATCTCCAGCGGGTGCTTCGAGCTGATCTGATCCGCTTCGTCCTGATCGATGGCCGCCACTTTTCGTATGATTTCCAGTTGGACTTCTTCGATTTCGGCGGTGGACACTTCGACGTGGCCTCGGTCGGTCGCTAAGGTGAGTTTTCCTCCGCTGCGTACCGGAAATGTTCGCTCTTCTTTCGTCTGGAATAGAGACAGCTGCTCCGGGCGAGCGGGTGCTCTGTCCGCGGCGGGGCTTTCCTGCTGCTCAGCTGCCGAATCCTGGGGTACGCTATCATCGCCGGTCTGTGGGATCGTAAATAATAAAGCGGCGACCAGTGCGGTGGCAGTAAGAGTCATGAGAGCGTTCCTCTTGTTATTGAGATTGGTGGAGGTATTAATGGAGCGTTTCAGCCAATCGCGCGGCGGCATGGCGACCGCAATTGGATTCTGCATGTGAGCTAGTTCGGCTTCCAGTATGTCAGCGACAGCCGACGCGGATTGGAATCGCTCGTCCGGCTGCTTCTCAAGCAACCGCGAGATCATCGCTTCCAACCACTCGGGAATGTCCGGATTCAGTTCGCGAACACGACGCGGCGCGGATTCGCACACTTTTCGTAGCAAACCCATCAGAGTTTCGGCGCGGAATGGGGGGCGACCGACGCACATGGCGTACATAACGCTGCCGAGACTGAATAGATCAGAGCGTTGATCCGCCGATTCTCCATGGCATTGCTCGGGAGACATGTACTGCGGCGTTCCAGTAACCATGCCGCTGTGCGAGGACGCGTCGTCGATGACGCGCGCCAATCCAAAGTCCGTAACCAGGGCGTGATCGACGTTGCTTTCGAGCAAGATGTTGGCTGGTTTGATGTCACGATGAACGACACCCTGAGCGTGGGCGGCGGCGAGTGCTCGAGCGATTTGCGCAGCGATTCGAACGGCTTGGAGCACTTGCAGCGGGCCATCACCATCGAGCCGATGTTGTAGCGAGTTCCCCCCTACATACTGCATCGCAAGGTAAGGGTGACCATTGAAGACATCCACGGCGTAGATCCGAACGACGTTCTGATGGGT
>JANQJJ010000094.1 GCA_028281725.1 Pirellulaceae bacterium
CCCCGGGGCGATTCCGCTTCGTCGGTTGCTTCAGACGCAAATCTGGCCGACTTTCCCGAGGGTGCCGAGATTCCCTCGATCAGTGAACTGGATGCCCTGGACGCTCAGTTGCGGATTTTGCTAGGCGAAGCGCCTCCCGGCAGCAGCCCGAGCACCGGCGCCGGTGGTAATCCAACCCCAGCAGATCCGTTTGATCCGGCTGAGTTCAATCGCCGTATGCAACGGAACTCTGGCCAAAGCTCTAATCCATCTGGCTCCGGCAGTCCAATCCGCTAGTCGGATTGGGATCCAGCACTAAAATCTGAGCCTGCGCCTTATTTGCGTGTCCCCACCTGCCTGGCGGCTGGTCCCTCCTTCCAACTCCCCAGGCAAGTGAATCCGCACCATTTGAATCGGCTGCACGGCCTCCGCACTCCGACTTGCCTGCCAAGTCTTGACGCCGTGCAACCGGCCTTCACGATTCAGAAGACAGACGATCTTACAAGAACAGGAATTTCGCCTTGCTACGCTCACATACCTGCGGCCAGCTTCGAAGCACCGACATCGATCAACAAGTCACCCTGTGCGGCTGGGTGGACAAGTCGCGAGATCACGGAGGCACCATTTTCCTCGATCTGAGAGATCGCTATGGCAAGACCCAGGTCGTGGTCAACCCGGACGGTGGCGCCGAGGCGCTCGAGACGGCCAAGAAGCTGCGAAGCGAGGATGTTGCGCTGATAACGGGTCTGGTCAGTCCGCGACTCGAAGGCAAGGCCAACGCGAAGCTGCCTACAGGTGACATCGAAATACGGGCGACCGAGGTCCGCTTGCTCAACCGCTGCAAAACGCCCCCTTTCTTCCCCAATCAGGAGGAGCTTCCAGGAGAGGACCTGCGACTGAAGTATCGGTATATCGATCTGCGTCGGGAAACGATGCAACAGATTTTGGTGCAGCGGAGCCAAATCATTAAGTCGATGCGAGACTACTTCGCCGACAACGACTTTATCGACGTCGAGACGCCCATTCTTGGTCGCAGCACGCCCGAAGGCGCGCGGGACTACCTGGTGCCCAGCCGCGTTCACTGGGGACACTTCTTCGCGCTCCCGCAATCTCCCCAACTGTACAAGCAGATCCTGATGGTGGCGGGCTACGATCGCTACGTGCAAATCGCCCGCTGTTTTCGCGATGAGGATTTGCGCGCCGACCGCCAGCCAGAGTTCACTCAACTCGACATGGAAATGTCGTTCGTCGATGCCGACGACGTGCTGAACATGATCGACGGCCTGATGGCAAAGCTCGCCAACGAACTGCTTGGCATCGATTTGCCCACGCCTTTGCCGCGCATGACTTACGACGAAGCGGTACGGCGGTACGGCAGCGATGCTCCCGACCTCCGTTTTGGCATGGAAATCGTCGACTGTAGTGATCTGGCCCAGCGGACCGCATTCCGCGTCTTCCGAGGTGCGGTCGACGCCGGTGGCTTTGTCCGTGGCATCAAGGTCGAGCGACGAGCTGAGGAGTTTTCCAGGAAGCGGATCGACGAACTGACCGAGTTCATGAAGAACGACTTCGGCGCCAAGGGGTTGGCCTGGTTTCGGGTGGAAGCCGATGGTTCGCTGTGGTCTCCCATCAGCAAGAATGTTGAACCGGAAGTATTGGACGGATTCAAGGCGAAATTCTCGACTGAGCCTGGCGACTTGATCTTACTCCTGGCCGATACCTGGGAAGTAACCTGCAAAGGACTCAGCGGCCTACGCCGCCAACTCGGCGCCGAGCTGAAGCTCTACGATCCCAAACAAATGCACTTCTCCTGGGTCACCGAATTCCCGATGTTTGACAAAGACGAAGAGGAAGACCGCTGCGTTGCCATGCATCACCCGTTCACGGCCCCGCGACCAGAGGATCTCGATAACCTCAAGGATCGCCCCGACGCCTGCCGCGCCCAGGCTTATGACTTGGTTATCAACGGTTACGAAGCGGGTGGGGGAACCATCCGAATCCATGACCCCCAGACGCAGCAAACTGTGTTCGACCTGCTAGGCATCTCCGAAGAAATGGCGGAAGACCGTTTTGGCTTCCTGCTCGATGCCTTGCGCTATGGCGCGCCGCCGCACGGCGGCATCGCGCTCGGCATCGATCGTATCGTGATGCTCTTTGCCGGACTGGATAACATTCGCGATTGCATCGCGTTTCCGAAAACGCAACGAGCCATGGATTTGATGACCGAAGCTCCCGGCCAAGTTGAAACCAAACAGCTTCACGAACTGCACATCCAGGTCGAAACACCACCGACGAAGTAAAGCCCCTCTCTCGGCCTCCCTTGCCTCCGATCGCTCTTCCAGAGCGTTTCCGAACGCTGCGCCCAGTGCGCCCCGCCTCCGCAGCCGGAGCATCCTCCTCCGGCGGAGCAATCAGCGACAAACTGGACGCTAGCAATGCTGAAATGCTCTCGACATGAGACCGCCGTTTTGGGACGATCCCGCGCGACTGGAGATCGCCTGGCTCACGAGAGACGGCATGACTCGTCGAGTACTCACAATCGAGCCCATGCGGCCGCAACACAAAAACGGCGGCACTCTCCAGAGCGTCGGACCACTCGGTAGATAGGGATATCAAAGGAGAATAGTGCGGTGAAACCACGTGGTGTGATACTAAGTTTGCTGGTAGTGTTGCTACTGGCTCCAACGGGATTCAGCCAAGAATCGAAGGCTTCGTGGAACCCGTTCTCCAAAGGCGACTCTGCCGACGATGGCAGCACGATACGTGAAAGTTCGTTCTTCAACGGGTCCGGCGGCAAATCCATGTTCAAGCTGCCCAAGCTTCCTTGGTTCTCCAAGGACTCCTCTAGCAAACCAAAATCCGAATCCGCCTTGAGCCGTATGGGCAAGACAACCAAGAGATGGTGGAGCAATACCGTGGACCTGATGAACCCGTTCGATTCTCCTGCCCCCAAACGCAATCAAGGCTATCAGCCGCAGAACATGCAGCGGAAGAGTTCCGGCGGTGGCCCGCTGGGCTGGCTCTGGCGCGAAGAACCTCGGGAAAACCCCACCACGGTGAACGAATTCCTGCGGCAGCCACGACCAAAATTCTAAACCATCCCGCGCCCCAATCCTCGGTCAGCCCGCCGAAGGTACGCGCGGCGATCGAGCCACGGGCGCGTGGTGGTGGAGCTGCCTCCCAATCCGCCAAGAACAAGCGGGGCAGGGGCCCCAACCATCAGGACAGGTCAATCACTACCCCGTTTGCCCCCAGAACGTGAGTCACTTGCGTTGGAACGCGCAGTTGGTTCGGTGCCGTGCGTTTCGCCCGCTTGAGCAACGATCATGTTGATTGGACACGCTCCAGGCGCGTGCGGCTCGAACTAATTCGGCCTCTCTGCCAGCGCGACACGCAGGTCGCATACGTTCGTGCCGGTTGGACCGGTTCGTATCAGACCACCGGCCGAATCAAAAAACGAGTAGGCATCGGCGCGCGACAGATACTCTTGCGGCTCGAGACCGAGTGCTTGGGCGCGGGAGAAAAGTGCCTGATCAAATAGGGCTCCCGCAGCATCCGTTGGTCCGTCTTCGCCATCCGTACCCCCGCTAAGAAACACGAAGGGGCGCCGGGACTTGACGGGTTGATCCGAATCGTCGGCGCTATCCTGGAACCCAGGCCAGCCGCGGGCGGACATCTCCTGCATCACCGCCAATGCCAGTTGCTGATTTCGGCCCCCCTTACCCACGCCGGTGTCTGGCAACCTGACGGTCGGCTCGCCTCCGCTAATCCAGCAGTCGACCGAGTCTTGCCCCAGGACTTGCTCCGCCGCGTCGGCAGCCACAAGAGCCAGCTTCGACACGTCGCCTTCGGGCGCTTGGGCGGCCTGCAGTACGTAGCGATAGCCCAGCTCGACCGCCTTCACCCCAGCCGCGTCGACCGCGTCGGCATTGTTGCCCAAAATGACATGGTCTACTTGTCGGCAACCGGTCCGATGGCTCGATGTCTCTTGTCCGGAGCGCATGGCTCTCAGATATCGCAACACGTTGTCCAGTTCGGGCTTACCGGCGAGTTGCAGCTCGTCGAGCACCTGCAGCGCGACCGCGGGATCGGCCGGCGCTTTCAGGACGGTCGGCCCCGAAGCGATCGTCTCTAGCGAATCTCCCAGTACATCCGACAGGATCACTGTAATGAGCCGCCCGGCCTGACAAGTACGCGCGAGCCCACCTCCTTTGACGTTGCTCAGTACTCGCCGAACGGCATTTAGCTGCTGGATATCGCCACCGCGGGCCGCCACGTACCTGGCAACAGCCTGCTTGTCAGCCAAGGTAATGCCGCCGGGCGGTGCGGCCAACAGCGCCGAACCACCGCCGGACAACAGGCAGATGACCAGGTCTCGCTCGTCGCAGTCCGCGGCCAAGTCGAGTATCTGCTTGGTGCCGTAGATCACCTTCTGCGTCGGCTCATTGATTCCCGCCGGGCGCGCTGCGTAGAGCTGAATCCCGCTCACGGAATCGGGCGGCTCAAAGGTACCCTCGGGGCAGTTCACCCACCCGCGTACTTCGATCGTGCTCGGCAAATGCGACAGGACTTGTCTTTGAAACTCGATAGCCATCGCCGCAGCCGCCTTGCCCGCTCCAAGCACGACCAGACGCCTCACGCAGCTCAGGTCCACCGGCAAATCAGAGATGCTCAGCAGCCGCCCATCCAACCGAACTTTATCGGCAAACAACCGGGCGGGGGTGACAGCCTGCAAGCCCGCTTGCCAAATCTCCAACGCGTCTTCTCTAAGCTGATCTAGCGAACTCAACGGACGCCTCTTGTTTGCGGGACTGTCCACGGGTGGACGATCTAAGCGGAGATGGAATTGATTGGCACGGTCGGCAACGCGTTCTGCCAAGTTTCAAACAGACTTTCGGGCGACAAGCCGCGCATGAACTCCAGAGCCGTGTTAGCTACGGCTCATCCGAAATGATAACGCGATCGGCGGGGACTGGGGTGACGGGAGTCGTGACATAGCTCCGCCGATTCGTTGCCGGCTCAATGACACTGACACGTAGTGACTCCAGAATGATGTCGCATTCGCCTCGACACTCTGCCAACACCCTCAACTCGCCCTCGTTAACCACGAACCGATATAACTCGACTGCCACCGACTGACCAACCGCACCGGTTACCAGTTGCCCCAAACTGGGACCGGCCTGATTGTCATATACGAGCAATCCACTGGCCGGATCCTCACTCGCCCGGAGCACGCGAGCTGTCGCCGATATGCGTACGAGTTGGCACGCACGCACGTTCGCCGCTGCGCTGCGAACTCTCAGCGAGGCTCCTTCATAGCCTCCGGGTAGCTCTTCGGACGGCTTTCGGTAAGCCGCCAAACGCAGGCCCGGTCCATGCCCCTCTCTGGGCCCAACCAACTCGACACGCAAATCAACGCGTTCTTCCAATCGCCTCTGCTGAGACCATCCGGCCTGCAACATATCCTGCAAGTCCACCAGCTGGCCACCGGGCAAATTCAGATCTCGCCACTGACTCCTTTGACACGCCTCAGCCAGTTGCCAATGAAAACTCAGCCCAGCCGGAATGACCACAAACGGACTCGATTGGGGCGTCGCCAGATTGCTGGTCGCAACCTGTTGGGCTTCGGACAAAATCGCTTGCACGCGATCACTTGCGGCATAGGCCAACGCCGATGCCCGAGTCCCTTCGCTAGCTCGCAACGCCAGCCAACCTTGTTCGAGTTCTCTTTGGATCCGAGCCAACTGCCGCAGCTGCTCTGTCTCGGCTTCGCTACCGCGGCCATTGCCCTCGGAAAAACGAGCCGCGACCAGCCTGGCGGCATGCCCCGTATTGTACGACACGATCTCGAGTTGATCCGCAGCGTTCTGAATCGCACTTTCTCTCAGCCGGCGGCGCACAAAATCCATCACTTTCGGATTGGATGGGATCACGAACGTCTCGATGGGCGCAGGCCGTTCCACCTGCCACAGGATTCCGGCAGCCGTTCTCTCGACCTCCATTCGCTCCACCCGTCCCGCGGTCAACCGCACTACCTGGTCGGCTCCGGCTGCCTGGACCAATTCCAATGCCAGAGGACTACCGGCCGTTGACGGCTGGCAATAGTGGCTGGTGTCCGCACTGGTCTGGGCAATAATGAGCTGGCTTTGCGATGCGCTCCAGGCCGCGGCGACATAGTCAGGCCGGCTGAGGGTCGGCGGTCGCATCGATTGCCCACCCACAATCCAGGGTCCCCACAAGGTGAGGTCGTTATTGATCCAACGCAATGCGGCAATCTGCACGCGCTCGCCAGCCTCTTGGATGTTCAGTGGCTTGAATGTGCGAAAAAGAAATCCCTTGGCGCCCGCGACGACAGCACTCGTCACCTCATGGCGTAAGCCGAGCGGATTGGCGGGTATGTCTCGTGGGGTAGCGGACTGCTCCATCATCACGCGTTCGGCGGCGCGCAGTTGCTCGGTAATGGCCGGGTTGGGCCCGACGTTGATCGAAACCCATCCCTGGCCACGTCGACGGACCGTGGTTAGATTCTGCGACAGCCAGCTCAGCTTGTCCCCGAATCCACCCGCCGCAACCGGATCGGGGGACGGAACAATCACTTCATCCGCAATGCGACCAAAAAGCCAAAAGTGCCCCAGCGCCTCGCCCACCAGAGGTCGTCTAAGCCCGCTTGGCAGCGTGTCGACGCGCGCCGCTTGTCTGCGCGCCACGTCGGCCTGCCTCGCGTCGAGTGCTGAACCGACCAACCAGCCTTTGATAACCGGCAACACCGCCTGATCGACGACCAGGCTATAGGGTGGAGGAGGGCAAATCACACTCAGCTCAGCATCCTGGATCCGCTGCAACTGCTTTTCACTCGGCAATTGATCCAGCACCAGGCCGCTGAACCCCAGCGATTCGACCCAAGGCAATGATTCCCCTTGGTAGTGCAACCAAACAGGCGGGCGATTGGGGGCAGACCAAGCTCGTTCCTCCGGCACGGGCATTTCGTACCGCCATCGCCATTTTTCCCTCCAGTTTGACGGAGGAGGATTCCCCGTCGCCGCCATCGGGATCATGCCGCGAAGATCCAGATCATCCAGCTGCACGCGATAGCGGCCCGGACCGGTGTACGCGTTGACCACCAGGCAGTCGATATACTCGCCATCGAGTTGGAGATCCGAGCCGAACCGCTGACGTAAGGCGACAATCTCCTCCCGCAGTCGCCGTTCGATCTCCGACACCTGCAGCATCTGCCACTGCCCCGTGTCGGTGTATAGATCTCCCCAAAGAATGGTATTCAGCCGACCTCCAGTCACCGGGTGCCTCGCGAACGGAAAGATCACACGAACCCCCAACTGAATCCGACCACTGCTACACCGGGTCCAGAGCTGCGGCTGAAACTCGTCAATGACCGCACAGGGCTCGATCGGGTAAGCAACCAGCGCCAGCTGACCATGCTTGCAGGCAATCTCGAACATCTCGCAAGTGCGGCCACCGTGCGGCATCAGCAAACTGATCTGGTGGTCGGTCAGCTGCGCCTGGCAATCGCTCTCGACCAACAGCCAACGCGGCTCGCCTCCCTCGAAGGAATCCATCCGCTGGGCCTTGGCGAGCGAACCACAAACCAGCCACAACGCCAGCGCCCCCACTACCGTTGCCCCGCAATACCGCCTCGGGAACCGTCTGGCCAGGGTGAGCTGCATGCCGCTCGCGGACTTGGCTACGAATCCATTTGCCAGCGCGGTGCCTAGACGCCCCTGACCGCGATTCCTGTTGTGTTTTGCCATCACCAAGCTACCGAGTAGGGATAATCGACACCGTGGCTCAAATCACGTTGCCCTAAAGCAACGTGGGCCTCCAGAGTGTTGTTATTCGCGTAAGTCGTTCTTATAGAAGAACTTAGAGACAATCTCCAGGTCATTCGATGAGGCGATTTTGCAACGCTGGCAAACAATCCGGATTAATCCAATTATCATAAGTCATTGAAATTAAAGCACTTAGGACATATCATCAGACGTTCGCTCGGGAATTGGTATCGCCAGTGCTTTACTAACCCAGCACACAAGCGACGACCCGTTCACTTTTTCGGAGGCCAATTTATGAGTTCTGCATCTGCTCGATCCGTCGAAATCGACCAAGACGACATCCCGGCCGACTTGCTCGAGTTGACCGAAGCCATCGAAGCTCTGCCGGTAGAACATCGCGTGCGACTCCTGCCTTCGCTTCGGAGGGTTACTGAAAGTAGCGTTCGACGACGAAAAATCCTGACCTTGGTCCAAGAAGCCCTTGGTCAACTGCGGCTCGACATGAAGTACCTGGTTTTTGACCTGGAAGCGACTCGCCGCGAACGAGACGACTTCCTGGAGAAGCTGGACGAAACCGAAGGTGGCAGCGAATAGGAACCACCCAATTGCTCCAGCGAGATCTTTGCGAGAAATGGTCGGCCCACAACTTGGTTCGCTCGTCACGCCACGGCGGCGAACCGTCTGAGTGGTCAAGCCACTCCTGATGCCCAGTTGTGATCTCTCCTCCGAAGGAAGGTTGCTCGGTAAATCTCTGGCCGAGCAGCCTTTTTTGCTACTCGGACACCCAGGATGGCAGAAGACGCTGCCGGTTTGCGTTTTAGGGCTTCCTTGCTTAGTATCAACAGGCTTCCTGCACTGTTTGGCCTGCTGATGTGCCCTTCGAAATTCCCCCGATTCCCCCTTACCTATGGTTGACTTTACACCCACACAACTCTCCCAGCGGATCGTCGAGCTTGGTCTGCTAGAACCACTGGAAGTCGAACAGGCTTGGTCAGAGGTTGGCTCTATCGAGGGAACGTGCGATGACCTGATCCGTGTTCTGCAAAGAAAGGAACTGCTGACCAATCTGCAGGTCGACCGTATCTTCAAAGGCGAGCGGACCGGATACTTCTACGGCCACTACAAGATTCTGTATCTGATCGGTGCGGGTACGTTTGCGCGTGTTTACAGATCGGTTCACCGCGAGAACAAACGCATTGCGGCCGTCAAGGTTCTGCGTCGTCGTCACCGCAACGAGCCGATCCAGGTTGAGCAGTTTATGCGCGAGGCCAAAGTCGGTATGCAGCTTCGGCATCCGAACATTGTGGCCATCCATGAGGTAGATCCGGATCCACGCAATCCCTTCATGGTCATGGAATTCGTCGAAGGTCAAACGCTTCGTGAGCTAGTCAAAATTCGCAAGAAGATCGAACCCAAGACTTCGTTGCGTCTGATGGGCGATATCGCCAACGGTCTCGCGTATGCAGCCACGCACGGTGTCACCCACCGCGACATGAAGCTCAGTAACGTGCTCGTAACCTCTCAAGGCAAAGCCAAGTTGGTGGACTTTGGGCTGGCCGCTCTGGCGGACACCAGCAACGAAGCCGCGCTAGCTGATTGTCCGAGCGCGCGGGCGATCGACTACGCGGCCCTGGAACGGGGAACGGGCGTTCGCAAAGACGATCCCCGTAGCGACATCTACTTTCTCGGCAGCATGATGTACCACATTCTGTCCGGAGAATCGCCGCTGACTGAAACGCGAGACCGCCTCGCTCGGCTCAACGTCAGCCGTTTCCGTGAAGTACCGCACTTGAACAAGGTCGCGCCCGAGGTCCCCAACAACGTCGCCGCCATCGTCCACAAAGCCTTAGAGTTTGATCCGTCCAAACGCTACCAAACCCCGACGGAAGCCTTGGAAGATATCCGCACGACACTCGAGCGACTGGAGTCAGGCGACACCGTGACTCCGGCCCGCATCGCTGCCGGCAAACCGCTCGACAGCGCCAGTCAGGAAGCTGCCACCGAAGGGGCGGACAAGACGATCATGTTGGTCGAAAGCAAGATTGAGTTTCAAGACTTGATTCGTGAGAAGCTCAAGAAACGCGGCTACCGCGTGCTGGTCATCAGCGATCCCGGCAGAGCGCTGGCACGTTTTGCACCCGATGAAGATCCACCCGCCGATTGTGTGCTCTTCAGCGCTCCGGAGCTTGCATCCGCCGCGCTCGACGCATTCAACCAGTTTGGAGAGGATGCGCACACGGCGAACGTACCCGCGATTTTGCTGGTCGACCGTAAGCAGCAGTTCATCATCCGCAATGCCCGGGTCGGTCCTCAGCGAATGATGTTGGCCATGCCACTAAAAGTCCGCGAGCTGCGCAGCGCCCTCCTGCGCCTCATCAAATCCGCCCCAGTCAATCCCTAGAGCGTCTTACTTTGACCGGTGCCGGTTTTCAGCGAGTTCGTGCTGATAACCGTTGACGCACCAGACTACGTCTCGGTGGGCAACTTGCACGCCCTCTCCTGGCGGAGCGCCGATGCATTCGCAGCCTTGCCACCCGGAAACACCATCCGTGCGGACGATTGTGGCATTACTCTTCCGGCACTTGCTCTTCCAGCTCGTCAGCAACCTGCCCGTCTGCCGGTGGATAATTGATGGTGCCGTAATTCGGTCCGAGCAACGAACCAATCGTGCGGAAGTAATCCTCGTAGCGCGTGAATCGATCGTAGGTCAGATTCTCGTCCAGCCCCACTCCACCCGGGAAGATCAATCCCAGAGTCGGGTCGTCCAGGAAGTCGATGATCTTGGCGATGATCGCGGCCCGCTCGGCGGTGATCGTCGGATCCAGTCCATCCCAGCCGACTCCGGTTCCATCGATGAGCGTTGGTCGGCCTGGTTCG
>JANQJJ010000148.1 GCA_028281725.1 Pirellulaceae bacterium
CTTGTCGCTGTATGCACATCGAAGTCGAACGCCTTTTCCCCGATAGCGTACGTCTGAGTCAGACCGTCCGTAATCGAGGCGGGTCGAAGATGCAGGGGCAAATTGGGGGCTACCTTCGAGTTCGCCGCGTAATCCGTTTTACTCCAAACCAATCCGGCCGATTCGTATCGACCATGACGGTCCTGTTGCGGAATCTCCGGGGTGGGACGTGCACGAGATGGGCACAGATAGGTTGGCTGAGTCTGGCTGACAACAACCTGCTGATAGGCCGCTTCCTGCTCCAGGTAAGGCAACACAGCATAAGCCCAGCTTCCAGCTTGGACGCTTCTGCCTGGATCGCCAATCCCCCAGCGAAAGGTTCTTCCAGCTTCAAAATCCTCGGTTAGAATTCCTTGCTGAGTTCCTCCCGCATCAATCAGCGATTCCGGGGTGAAACCTCCATTGTTGGGAAACCTCCTGTGTTGCGTAAGGCGTTGCTGAACCGCAAGCCCAAGTTGTTTCATATTGTTGGCACAGGAGATCCTTCGACTTGCCTCGCGGGCCGACTGGACTGCCGGCAGCAGCAAGCTCACCAAAACAGATACGATCGAGATGACGACCAGCAACTCGACCAGTGTAAAACCAGATTGTCTATACCGATTGTCTTTATTCATCATACGGCTCCGTTGAACTTGCCTCGCCTTTTGGCTTCCGCACATCCGCCCACCTCAGTTTTAGACCCACCAATCCGTAGACCACCAGTAACATCTGAATACCGCCTAGAGGCGCCAAGTATCTTTGGTAGTAGCTGACTAGCACGTAGGGTGCGAGCCCCAGGATGTAAATCACCGCTGCCCGCATCGCGTTGCCACCGGCAATCGGACGATGATGAGTCACAATGAAAACCATGCACGCGAAAGGCAAAAAATAGATCCATCGGGCAACCACCGTGACCCACTTGCTTCTGTTGGAGACGAAGGTTGGGTCGAAATAGATGCACGCGGCGACAAAGCGGTTCGCTATGCGTTCCAGGAAATCCACCGGCGAGGAGGCAATGGAAGCGCGGGTTGGCGCCCAGCATGCTTCAACAAAGGGCACCTCACCCATCTCAAAAAAGCGTAACCGTTGCGCATGACCGCTCGTCGGCCAAGGATGCTTGGACAGCGTCTGAGAATCAAGCACGCCATCTTCATCCTCGCATTGCCCCTGCCAGATTTCGAAAGCCAAGTTCGACTTGAGCGGTATCCAGCGCTGGAGCAACAAGCGATTGCGGACTACCCATGGAGAAATGACGACTATCGAGGTCAATGCCGCCAGACAGAACAGCGCTGTACTGCGTCGGCTAAGCCACCCAACACGGAAATTCTCAAACACTGTTAAACCGGCCCACGTGAATCCAGCGATGGGACTACATAGTGCGACCATCCCACCCGCGGAGCCCCACGCCAGGGCTGCCGGAGTGCTCGACAGCTTCGCCCAGCGCTTTGTAGCTGCATACCAAAGAAAATTGAAAACCAACAGCAAAAGCCACACATCGTGAGTACGCTGAAAGAGCCAGTTGAAGTTGATGATACAGCCGATGATAATCGCCAGATACCCGATCCAGGGTGAGCCCACGTCGCGCGCCGCGGCAGCGACCATATATGCGGTCAGGCCGACCGAAAAAGCTTGCAACCAGCAAACGATGGTCACGACCACATCGCGATCGTCTGCAGCGATCGCGTATAGGCCAGCCGTCAGATAAGGCAGCGTCGGCGCCATCCAAGCCGTTGGCCCGGTTGTTACCTCAAATGGATCCGCAAATCCGCGTCCGGTCCGAATCGCCCTAGCGATCGCGTCGTACTCCGCTCCGAGCAGATCCAATCGATCTCTAGGGAGAACACTCTCAAAACTCGAATACTCGCGGCGCAAATGGACCAGAGACCAGCAGCAACACATGATGATCGTTACGACCAGCAGATCGTCAATTCTCTCGGACAGCAACACTTTGCGTTGCGGCGAATTGTTCATAGCGCTACGACCTGATTTCAGTACGTTCTCAGGAATTGGAGGAGATAGGATTCGTTCGGAATTGGACTGCCCAAGTACGTAAGCCCACGCCGTAGGTCGTATCGTAACGTCGCCTGCGGCAGACGCGCCCGATGGAACTACTTCCATCAGCTAATCGCTGGGCTGCATTAGCTGTTCGCCAAAGCGGATGACCTCCTCAATCGCTGAAGGGACTGGTGACTCCTTGGCTGCTCAATTGCGTGTCAAAAAACGAAAAGGCTGAAAAGAGGGAAAAGGGCTCTTGCTCGTCTTCGCTCATCCCAATTTTGCAAAAAACACAATCTGTTATACACTTCTAATGCAGCCCTGAATACACCCGCATGGGTGGTTTTCTCCCGAAGTACACCCTGGCCTCGATGCCTAATGGGGATTTAACAACAAATTTTTATATGGGGTAGTCCGCTATGCGAGAGTTCAACAAGCTATTTGTCATCTCGTTGCCACGCTGTGCAACCGTCTCCACCTGGAGCGCGCTGGGGAAGCTCGGCATCCCAACCGCTCATCTGGGCCTCATCTATGGTGAGAGTTCGACTAACCATTATCATCGTCCGCGTTTCCTGAAAATGGCCGAACAGGCGATGCGCGGGGACTATCAATTTGAGATTCTCGAAAAATGCCGCGGACTGGTGGACTACCCGGCCTGTTGCCCGACCGTACTAAGGCAGCTTGACACTCTTTTCCCGAATAGTATTTACATCAACGTGCGTCGGGACTACGCAATCGACGCCTGGTTACGATCTGTCGAACGCCAGTTCGTCGGGCTGCAACTTCTCCATCAGCAGATGTCTTCGTCCAGCGAGGAACGGGAATTCATGCGTTGTATGATGTATTTTCGCGCCATGACGTTTGGACAATCGCAATACAATGAGTCTGTCTTCAGAGCTGCCTACCAGCGCTACCAAGAAGACATAGACGCATTCACTTCAGCACGACCGAACGATTGCTTGTCGATAGAAGACCTGACTCTGCTGGCCGACACTGGTTACGAACGGCTGTGCGCATTCCTGGAGTGCGAAACGACTGAAGATGCATTTCCCTACGACAATGCCCACAGTTTGAAGCCGGCCATGGCATTCGAGCAAGCAGTGACCGCCGGACAAGTAGGCCAGCGGTAAGAACATGTTTTCATTCCATCTTGCCGCCGCGAATGGAGAAGCCCACGCAGCTCGGACTACCGACGGAACATCGCTACAGTCCGAGTGACCAGCGGGCTTGAGTACCAAGAGTTTGGGGCGGATTGAGTCAGCCGATCCGTTCTGCGTATCCGGCTCCTGCGAAAGCGGTGCACTCCCCCAAAGGAGCGCCGATGCATTGACGAGTTCCGCTGCGCCGGTATCTTCTAATGTCACCATGAACACTCAAGCAACGAATTCTTCCGTGACGGCGCTACCCGAGAGAGTGGTCCTCGGTTCCCATAACAAAAAAAAGTGCAGCGAACTCAGACACCTTCTACAGCCACTTGGCCTGCAGCTCAAGTCGCTCGCAGACGTTGAGAACGCGCTGACCGTGGACGAAACGGGCACGACGTTCATTGAAAATGCTCGGCTTAAAGCGACAGAGCAGGCACGGCACCTTGGCCAGTGGACGATCGGCGAGGATAGCGGCTTATGTGTTCCGTTTTTAAAAGGGGCGCCTGGAGTCCTGTCTGCCAGATACTCCGATCCGGATGCCACGGACGCGAAAAACAATGAAAAGTTGTTGCGCGAGCTTTCCTCGGCGCGGGACGAACGTCGAAGAGCATACTACATCTGTACCATCGCGCTGTCCGACCCCGAAGGCCAGATCCACTTGGAGGCGGAGGGGAGATGCTGGGGACGAATCACCGAAGAATACCGAGGCGAGGGTGGATTCGGATACGATCCACTGTTCGAGATTCCCGAATACCACCAGACATTCGCTCAACTCGGTACAGCGGTCAAATCGGTGCTCAGCCACCGCGCCCGTGCCCTGGAGCGACTGACGCGCGGGCTGCGGCGCATGCGAGTCACATGCTAGAGCGCGCAGGCCCGTTCCGAGGTGCGTCGCCCCCCGCTCTATTTGAGCAACGATTTCGTGGATTGGAAACGCACCGGTCGGCGACCAGGTGGCCGGGGCAATTCATTCCGGTGGATTGTACAACTGGTACCAGGCTGGTGTTCCGAACCAGTCGTGCATCTCCCGCTCAAAAGGGGCGACCACCTCCGCAGGCTCAGGGATCGCGCCTCGATCCCGTGTCTCCGCCATCCAGGTACTCAAAGCGGCCCGCATGCGAATCAGAGCCGCTCGGTGCTGAGGATCTGCCGAGCCGGCAAGGTTGTTGATCTCGTGGGCGTCGACCTGGATGTCATAAAGCTGCTCATCTGGGAAAGGCTTCATCAACTCAGCCGGAGGGCCGGTCAGCTGGCCCGCGCGAAGTAACTCGCGCATCAACGGTTTGACGAGAAAGCACTTCTCTTTGTAACGGTTTAATGTCGAGAAGCCGGCGCCAGGAGTGAAATTGCGAACGTAGTGATATCGTCGGCCGCGCACGCTCCGCAATCGAATCTGCGTCTCATCGATTCGGTCGCGAGCACTAAAGACAAACTCGCGAGGCGGCGTCAGGTGTTCGCCAAAGAACCTGCGCCCCTGCATGACAGCGGGCGTCTCGACTCCAGCCATCCACAGCGTCGTCGCCGTCAAGTCGATCAAACTGATCAGCTCGTCACTGACTTTGCCGGGTTCATATTGGGGTGGCGCTGGGTAGTTCTTGGGCCAGCGAATCACCATCGGGACATGGAGACCGGAATCCCAGCACCAGTGGATCCCGCGAGCTTCCAGTCGACCATTATCGGCAAAGAACACGACGATGGTGTCATCCGACAAGCCATCCTGTTCCAGCTGCTCGAGAATCCAGCCAATGCGGATGTCAGCTCCTGAAACGGAATTCAAGTAGCGCGCCCATTCTTTCCGAGTGATTTCGTGATCGGGGTAGTAGGGTGGAGGCGTGACGTTTTCGGCAGTTGCGATTTGCGGATGCCATTGTTCCCCCACCCACTTCACGCGCGGCTTCTCGGCTGACTTGCGGTCGTAGATGTCGTACTCCGCCTCGGGCAGGTTGATCTGTGCGAAGAAAGGTTGTCGTTGCCGGAGCTGCGACCAGTCCTCGGACTGATAGATGGCGCCCTCGCTGGTGAAGTTCAGATCGAGCTTACCGGTACCGACCTCGCGCGGCCCGATGGTCTTGATGTTCGCGGTAAAGTAGCCCGCGTCTTGCAAACGATGCGTGAGCGGACGGACGCCTTCTGGCAGGCGAAAGCCATCGTTGCGATGCGACCGCATATGATGCGTATCGGTGGTCGTCTGGTACATGCCGGTCAGGAACGCGGAACGACTCGGCGCACAAACGGGCGAGGTGGAAAAAACATGAGTGTAGCGAACGCCTTGCCGGGCCAGTTCATCCACGTGAGGTGTGCGAACGTTTTTGGTACCGTAGCAGCCGAAGTCCAAATCAAAGTTCTCGCCGACAATCCACAGAATGTTGGGCGGTTGCGTTGGCTGGTCGGCTGGCAGGCGTTGCAGAGGAATCACCAGAGAGGCAGCGAATGCCATCCATGTTAGGGTATGAAGTCGCATCATAGTTTCTCGGTGAGTTTTGTTTGGTTTTCTTGTCGATGAGCACTGCGCAGAGCTCGTTTCGGCCTGCGCCGACGCCTCATCCGGAATATCATATTCTTCTCACCTAGTATGGCATTTATCCCGGCTAGAAAAAATCCAGAAGGAACATGGACCGCACCACAGGCCGGTGGAGCCAAGCCAGAGAATTCTACAGGTCTCGACCCACCCCAAAAATGGAGCCCCGATCCCATGAGTAGTCCCCAACCCACGCGCCGCAGTTTTATGAAGGTCTCGACTGCTGCCGCTACCGTCGGTTCGATCGCCTTGGCATCCCGACGTTCGCTAGCGTCCAACTTGAACTCGCGCCTACGTGTTGGTTTTGTGGGTGTCGGGGGGCGTGGCTTCGGCGCGCACGTCGGCAGCCTGTCAAAGATTGCCGCTGACGACGGGCAGGTCGATTTAGTCGCCGTTTGTGACGTGTACGACGAAAACCGCCAGCGGGCTGCCAAGTTCATTAAAGAAAAAAACGGAAACGATCCGGCGCAATACATCGACTTTCGCGAAATGTATGCGAAAGAGAATCTGGATGCGGTCTGTATCGGCACTCCGGATCACTGGCACGCAGTGCAGGCCATCGAAGCCATGCAGGCCGGGATTCACGTCTACTGTGAAAAGCCGATGGTCAAGCAGGTCGAAGAAGCGATCGAGCTGGTGAAGGTTTGGAAACAGACCGGCCGCGTGATGCAGGTCGGCGTGCAATCGACCAGCCTACCGCTCTGGAACAAGGTCCATTCGATGCTTAATGCGGGTTACCTGGGCAAGGTCTTGATGTACCAGACCGAATACTTTCGCAATTCGGACATCGGTCAATGGCGGTACTACAAACTGACCCCGCAGATGACTCCCAAGAGTATCGACTGGAAACGATTTCTGGGCGTCGAAGAAGGGTTGTCCGCAGAGATTCCGTTCGACCGCGCGGTGTTTGCCCAATGGCGTCGTTTTTGGCCGTTCGGCTCAGGCATGTTTACCGACCTGTTTGTCCATCGCACGACGACAATGATGAAGGCAACCGGCCTGCGTTATCCTGCCCGCGTGACCGGCTCAGGCGGCATCTACCTGGAGTATGACGGGCGCCAGGTGCCGGACGTCTCGACGGTGGTCGCGGAATTCAAAGAAGGGGTCCAGGGACTGGTCACCGCCACGATGGCGTCGTCGGAGACGCCAGTGAAGCAATTGATTCGCGGACATCATGGATCGTTCGTTTTCGGCAACAAGGCGAACTTCGACGAGTTCACTTTTGTACCCGAACGGCCGCAGGTGACCCACGTCAGCCCGCGCGAGGTGCCTTACGAACCGAGGGTGATTCGTCCCGAGCAGGACAAACCGTCCAATCTGAACCGGGCGCATTTCGAGAACTGGCTCGAAGCGATCCAGGCAAACGCTCCGCAGTTGTGCAACAACCAGCCCGACTTGGGTGCCGCCGCCGTTGTGTTAGTGAATCTGGGAGCGCGCAGTTACCGTCAGGGTAAGATCTATCGCTTCGACGACCAGACGATGTCGGTTTCCGAAGCGGATGGCTCATGGGCCAAGGGGTGGGAACAGCGATCGGCCAAGCGTGGAGAAGCCGCTCACATCCCCGGCTGGCACGCTGGCGACAAGGGATCCAAGTTGGTCGAGCCGGACTATCAGAATTTGGAAGGCCCTTGGATCGGCGGAAGAGACCCGGCATCACCGTAGTCTCGACTGCCGGCTGACGACCTGGGGGAGGTGATCTTGCGCGCCAGGGTCGCGAGGATACTCAAACGCCCCATCTCGGCAGCCTGGCAGGCGATGGCAACCGCCGATAGGCAGACCGTGGGCTCGGGCCCATGTTACGTGCAAGCGGAGAGGACAGGATTCGAACCTGCGGACCGGTTTGACCCGGTCGCTTCATTAGCAATGAAGTGCTTTCGACCACTCAGCCACCTCTCCGGATGGAAGACCTCAACAACGGCCTCGTCGATCTTGGGAATAGATGAGCCAAGCCTCACCTGCCCGATTGGGCTATATCTAACCAATTACCGGCGTTTCTTGCAACACGTACCCCATAGATTTTCCATTGTTGGATTAAGCGGCCACTATGACCGCCCCCAACTTGGCAATTGGGCCTATCATGGTATTGGGAGACTCGGCCCGCCCTGAGGGTTCACGGAGATGATCCAGCTGCGATGAGCACGCCGCCGGGGCAGGCTGTCGCCAACCAACTACGCCCCAGGTCCTTTGCAGAACGACGCGTAGAACGACTCCAGGATACCCAGTATGTGCATTGCAAATTTACTCACCTTGCTCACTTTTTTGGTTGTCTGGCCAGTCGAAGTTGCGCAGACTCAGCTGCCCGCCTACCGCGCAGAATTGGTACATCTATCCCCTGAGTCGCTACAAGTCCAGCGCGGGTCCGAGCAGTTGGACATCGCACTAGAGAATCTGGTCACCGTTCGCTTTCCTGACAACTCTCCCTCACCAGACCAAAGGCAGGCGCCCGTTCGACTGACTCTCCGGGACGGAAGCCGCCTCTCGGGTTCGCAGTTCTCGAGCGACGGCCAGGATGCATCCCTGGTGCTTGCCAGCGGCGCTCGCGTTACGATCCCCACGCGTCAATTGCTAGATGCTCAGTTTCGGGATCTCGAAGACGAACAGAAGACTCAGTGGAGTGCGATCGTCCAGTCGCGGATTACCGCGGACATGGTCGTCCTGCTTCGACCCGATGGCATCCTGAATAAGATTGAAGGCATTATCTCGGGTATTAGCCCGGACGCGGTGAGCTTCGAATTCAGTGGACAGTCGATTGACGTACCGCTAGCCAAATTGGCTGGGCTCCGCTTCTTCGCGTCCGGTTCCCAGCCGGAGGCTCAGCTGACGGCCATTGTGCGTGATGCGGTCGGCAACCGCTGGATGGCGTCGCGGTTGCGTAGTTCTCCCAGCGGTGAGGGACTGAGCATGTCGCTTCGCTGTGGAGTGCAGATTGAGCTCCCACTGAGTCAACTGCAGGAAATCGATTTTTCATCCGGCAGCATTCAGTACCTGGCCGATCTTGAGCCGCTTCGCCGCGAAAGCCGATCGAGATTCACTCTCGGCATTGAGATCGCGGGTGCCGAGACGGTCTTTGGCCCTCGCCGGGTCCCAGCTTCCAAACCATCTGAAGTCGGAAGCGGACCAGGCCTGAAGTTCTTTGGCAGCGGTTCGGCCACCTACCGTATTCCAGAGGGATTTAGCAAGCTGGTTGGCCGAGTAGAACTGGCGCCTGACGGCAACAAGTTCTCGCCGTGCCGCGTCCAAGTTTGGCTTGAGAACCAAGTCCTATGGGAAAAGCGGCTGGCGTCGACAGGCATGCCCGAATCGGTGGCACTGGCAATCGAAGGCGACAAACGGCTGCGACTGGTCGTAGAGGCAGAAGCAGACGCGCCGGTGGGCGACGTGGTTCTTTGGCACGAGCTTCGACTCGTCAAGTGATGGCGCAGTCTTCTCCGTTGTTTCGACAATGGCATTTGGGAAATTTGGATATGCACAGGCACATCGCAAACTGGTTCATCGCTTTGAACGCGATGCTCTTGACCAACATCAGTCATGCCGACGACGAACGGTCGATCGACCCAGTGGTTCTGTCCGCCCAGAAACAACGGATCGAGATCATCCGTCAGGCTTCGACCGCGACCGTTGCCATTTTTGGTCTTGATGGCGGCGGTGGCGGTAGCGGTGTGATCGTGACGCCCGACGGATATGCCTTGACGAACTATCATGTTTCCAGCGCCTGCGGTGATCACATGCGCTGCGGGCTGAACGATGGCAAGATGTACGATGCGGTGATCGTAGGTATCGACGCGACTGGAGACCTCTCCCTAATCAAGTTGCTCGGACGCGACGATTTTCCGACTGCGCCCCTTGGCGACAGTAATCAGGTCCACGTCGGCCAATGGTGCTTCGCTGCAGGCAATCCATTCGTGCTTGCCTCGAATCTACAACCAACCGTCAGCTTGGGTATCGTCAGCGGCACCAATCGCTACCAGTATCCCGCCGGCACTCTGCTGGAGTACGCCGATTGCATTCAGACCGATGCCGCCATCAACCCGGGCAATTCAGGGGGACCACTTTTCAATTTGGCTGGAGAGATCATCGGCATCAACGGTCGTTGCTCGTTCGAAAAACGTGGGCGCGTCAATGTAGGCGTCGGTTACGCCATCAGCGCCAATCAGGTCAAGTACTTTCTGGGTATGTTGCTCAGCGGACGTTTGGTGGACCATGCGACTCTAGGGGCTACGGTATCGACCGATGACGCGGGTCGAGTTTTGGTTAGCAACATCCTCAGCACTAGTGACGCCTACCGGCGTGGCCTTCGCTTCGGAGATGAAATCGTTAGCTTGGCCGACCGCGAGGTGCGGACGACCAACTCATTCAAAAACATCCTGGGCACGCTTCCCAAGGGCTGGCGAGTGCCACTGGAGATCCGCCGCGACGGCCAACCCCGGACGCTGCTCGTCAGACTGGCTGGCGTTCATACGGAGAAACAATTGACGGATCTTGTGTCCAGCGAAGTCGTGCCGGGACATGCCGAACCGGAGCAAGGAGAACCGGATGAAGAACCAGCTCAGGAGCCGCTCGAGGAAGCCCCGACTGACGGTTCGCCCGCCGGCGGCAATTCTGACCTCTCGGCAGAGGGGAAACCCAACGTGGCGCTCGTCGAATCCATGTTGGAATCTCGCACCGGCTTCGCCAACTATTACTTCAACCGCAGCCGCCGAGAAGCCGTCTGGGAACGTCTACAAAAGCTCGGAGACTTCCCGGCCGAGAGATCCGTGTGGACGCTCACCGGAACGGTTGCCGGTGAATCCACTCCCATCAAAATCTTGCTCGATAAGCACACCGGTCGTATCCAGATTGGTTCCAGATCGATCGAAGTAGAATTCGGTGACGCGATGTCGGAGATCATCTCCAGCAGGCGCGAAGGTGGATTGCTGGTCGCTTTACATGCTCTGAAACAACTACTGCAACTGGGGCCGGAAAAGTTGGGGGATACGATTTACCTGGGCACGCTTCCCGTCTACCAGACATCAGCCACGGACCTGGCGAGTCAGCCGCGGCAAGAGGTCTTGCAATCGCTGTGGTATGATGCCACCGCTCGATTCTATGTAGCCCCCGAGTCCGAACAAGTATCGCTCGTCGAAATCTTTGGTGATGCTGGACAGGATCCGGTCGAGGTCTACATGGATCAGTATCAGGAGCAGACCACCGACGAAAAAGTGGGGCTGCGTTTTCCAACTCGCATCCGCCTGCAATACGGCACCGAGCCCATGCTGTTGCTAAGCATCCAATCCGTGACTTTTGGCCCGGAGGCAGAAGAGCAGGGGGGCGTCCAGTGAGAAATTTTCTTCCAGCGGGAATGCTACCCTCGGTTGCGGTATGGCTGGGCGTACTCTGCGCCGCCGAGGCCTGTCGATCGGCCGAACCGGCCCGCGTCGGGTCGGTCAACGACGTTGCCGTCCGTACTGAACTGAAAACCGTCAAACTCTACGGAGCCGGAGGCGTTGCAGGTCTAGACTCATACCAAAGTGGTTTTTTTGTTTCACCCGAGGGGCACGTCCTGACGGTGTGGAGCACGGTACTGGACGTCGATCGCGTCATCGCGGTCACCAGTGACGGCAGGCGGATGGAATCGGAAGTCGTTGGAATCGATCCGAATCTGGAGATCGCCGTGCTCGCTACGAACCAGCCCACGGACCATTACTTTGATCTTGCCCAGGCGGTCGAAGCGGAGGTTGGCTGGCGCGTGTTGGCGTTTAGCAATCTGTACGGTATCGCCACCGGGAATGAAATGGCCAGCATCCAAAAAGGGGTGATCATGGCCAAGACAGAATTAAACGCGCGGCGTGGCTCGTTCGAATCGGTCTACCAAGGACCGGTCTATGTGATTGACGCGATGACCAACAACCCGGGGGCCGGCGGAGGAGCATTGGCTAGCTTCGACGGTAGGTTGTTGGGCATGCTAGGAAAAGAACTCAGAGACTCCAGCGCCAACATTTGGCTGAACTATGCGATCCCCATCAGCCAGCTACGCCAGTCCGTCAGGGGCATCCTGGACGGCAAGTCCATCAATCGCTCGGCCAGTGGACGCCAAGCCGCCGATCGCCCGGCGGATCTCAACGTCCTGGGTATTGCCCTGATTCCCAACGTGCTCACCAAGACTCCCGCTTTTGTCGATCTGGTACAACCGGGCTCTCCCGCAGATCAGGCAGGGCTCAAGAATGATGACCTGATTCTGTTCATCAACTCGGTTCGTGTTTCGTCCCAGTCAGCATTCCTGTCGGAGCTCAAGTACATTGATCGGTCCGATGAAATTGCTCTACTCGTACAGCGCCGCAACGAGCTCAAGGAAATCGTCCTGTCGCCTCAATGAGTCTCCGAGAAATAGTTTCCATGAATCGCTTACCCACGTTGGTCCGTATCCTGTATCTTTGGCAGGTATGCCTGCTTGCATTCGGCTCCGGTGCGCTGTTGGCGCAGGACAGTGAGGAACTGCTAAGAAAGGAGCAAGCCGCGTTTGGTAACGCAGTCGCGCTGGTAGCCGATAGCGTTGTCCAAATCGAGACGTTTGGAGGTCTCGAACGCGTTGGCGACGAGTTGATCGCGGAAGGTCCTACAACGGGAACGATTGTCGCGGCGGACGGCTGGATCATCTCCAGCCTATTCAGCTTCCGGCAACAACCCGCTTCGATCCTGGTCACTCTTCCGGACAAAACGCGGGTGGCAGCCCGCATCGTTTCCCGCGACACCAGTCGTGAGTTGGCGCTGTTGAAAGTGGACGTAGGAGAGGCCCTGCCTGTAGCTCAGACGGCGCCCAAGTCGGATCTGGTCGTCGGCCAGTGGACAATCGCACTTGGCAAAACCTATGACCGGCGGCATGTGTCCCAATCGGTCGGTATCATCAGCGCCTTGGGTAGGGCTTATGACAAAGCCATTCAGTCCGACGCGAAGATCTCTCCGATTAACTATGGTGGTCCGCTGATCGACCTGTCGGGTCGCGTGATCGGTATCCTGGCACCGATCTCTCCCGGCGCGTTCCTGGAAGGAGATAGTTCCCAGCTGTATGACTCTGGCGTCGGCTTCGCCATTCCGATCGAGGACGTCCTCAGTCGTCTTCCGCGGATGCAGGCCGGTGAAGATATTCATAATGGCAAGTTGGGCATCGTGGCCTCCGATCAAAATGAATTTGCCGGACCGGTCCGCGTAGCGGGTGCCGCCCCCGGTTCACCGGCTGCCAAAGCGGGCGTCCAGGCTGGCGATGTGATTGTCCAGGCCGGCGGCCGACCGATCGAGCTGCTCGCCGAGCTACGGCACGCTCTCGGACCGGTCGACGCAGGTCAGTCGTTGCCGTTTGCTGTCTCGCGGGACGGACGGCTTATCGAAATGGAATGCGAACTGGTTAAGGAAATCCCGATCTATCGGCGGCGCTACCTCGGTGTCAGGCTAGCCGAGACCGAGAGTAATGGCGTCCGTGTTTCTCACGTCGAGCCGGAATCTCCAGCCAGTCGAAGCGAGCTGCAGGTCGGCGATCAGATCGTCCGGTGCCATGGTCAGGAGATTACTTCCAAGGAAGAACTGATCGGCCGGATAGCCGTGGCGGAACTCGACCAGCCCCTGAGTCTGGAGATCAGGGCCGATGAGGGGCAAACACGCCAACTGGACGTGGAACTGACGACCTGGCCAGACGAACTGCCTGCCGCATTCCCGCCGGTCGATCCGCGAATCCAAGAAACCATGCCGGTTGAGATCGTCGAGGTCACCCTAGGCGATTTTCCGAACAAGTCCTTCGCGATCATTCCGCCACTTTCCGGCGACCGTGAACTCGGGTTACTCGTTTTGTTTCCTGAGCCAGGCGAACTGGATCAAGACAGGACAAAGAACTTCTGGGAGAGCTTTGCGCGAGATCACGGCTGGATCGTGGCTGTCATTCATTCCGGGAACGCCCGCGCATGGTCGCGCGAAGAGGTCGAATTGGCCGGCCGAGTCATTGGCCGCATGGACAAATCTTACGCCATCGACAAGTCGCGCACGGTCATTGGTGGACTGGGGGTTGGCGGGCGCATGGCTCTTGTCGCGGCGGCGATGGAGCGAAAGCGGGTGAGCGGTGTGGCCACGATAGGCACTGAGCTTAAGAGGCTCGCATTGCGTGAGAGGAATGCCCCCCTGCAATCTGTCGATTTCTTGCTCGTCGGCGATCAACAGTCCCTGAGCCAGTCGGCGACAATCTTAAAAGAAAGCGGCTATGCGGTATCGGTGTTGTCCGCCAATGAGGCCAACGCCCAAAAATGGGAAGCGCTCCCCCAAGATCAGATTTTGCGTTGGCTGGAAGGCCTGGGGCGGACCTAAGTGCCTCGCGCTCTGGAGTTCGACTATTCCGCCCTCGCCAGCATCCGATAGATAGACACATGAACGACCGCAAAACCCACTCCCGCGACCTGCCCTCAGGAGATGGCCGGTGGCAACGTCTGATGTTGGCTTCGTCTGCAATCGTCTTCCTGGTTGGCGGCCTAATGCTGGCATGGCTCCCGCTGATCGATGACGGCAGCCGGACGTTCGTCTCGGGTACTCTACTTAAAGTCGCTCTCGTTCTGGGGCTGACCTGGTTGGCGGCACCGCAGCTGGAACGTCTCGGTTGGCAACGACTCCGTGGATCGCTGCTCGTGGGAGTCATCATCGTTCTTGTGCTGATGACCATCCGACCGCGTCTTGGAGCGATTGCCGGCGTTCTCGTGATCGGCGGCTCGCTCTTTTTCAGTCTGATCGGCTGGTTTCGCAGTCTCGGAAAACCGCCTCGCCGCTGACAGCTCGTCTTCCAGCTGCTTTGTTTGTCTTCCGGTTTTGGTGGTAGAGAGCTTGGTCCCCTTGCTCGGTCGTGTGACGACGGACCTCATACCACGGGTGGCAGCGAGCCGTTTTGCACGCGACCGGTGGGGCGAAACGGGCGGACAAGCTGCTGCGGGAAGAGACGCTCGATGCAGCCGTGGGATAGCCGGGCCGTACAACCCGCAAAGTCAACGTGATCCAACAAGCCGGAAGCAGGTCGCTCAAAAGCGACACTCCTTGACGCTGTTTTTTCTGTTTAGACCGGCAAAATTGGAAAAAACCCTACCAGAGCTATTACCCGGCTGCCGAAAATTATCCCCGGACAGACCCTCACTGACACGGTCAATGCCGCACGAATTGCAGCCTGTTGGGTAGGCAGCGTGCTAATTGTCCGCGCCAGCTGGTGGTCGCCAGTCCAACTGCGTACAAGGGGGGCAATCTTTGTCGCAATGGACGTACCAAGACCAATCGATCAACTCGCAGCATAACGCCGCGACGATCAGGATGATTGGTCCGTGCGTTCTCATTGTACAAGGCCCCCTCCAGGCCGCAGGCACCAACTGATTTACTTTTCCCTAACCTGTGGTGATCGCATGTTGCGAATCAAACACACGTTGGGGCACCACTATCTCCCGCAAACCTTCTGCCACCGGACAGGCTTTGCTCACACGGCAAGGCGCCTGGAACTGAGGCAGGAAGCCAGATTGTGGACACTCGACCGTGATTCGTAGGAGGGTTTCCAATGCGACGATTTTTGTTTGGCGTGGTAATCGCTGCGGTCTCCACCACAATGCCTGCCTGGGCGTTCGGTGGCGATCGTGAAATTGCCCAAAGTCTGATGGCCGAGCTAAAACAACATAAGGCGGCCGGCAATCTCAAAGGATTCGACATCGATTTGAAGGTGGAGGATGGCATCGTCTATCTGACCGGTCAAGTCGCCTCTCGTGCCCAGCGAGCCTTGGTTGCCAAAGCAGCGACCAAGGAAGTGGGCGAGGCCAACCTGGTCAACGAACTGACGGTTCGCAACAGCCAACCGCCACGGCAGGTGAAACCCCAGTTCGAGCCGGCTTCGCGACCGAAAGTCAAATTGGCTTCGACCTCGCGCAACAGCTCGCAGCCTAACTCGCAGCCTAAACGGTCTTCACAGCCTTCGCCGAGCGACGTCGCTGTAACCGACTCCCTGATCGCCAGACTGCAACAGTCGAAGTCGGCTGGCGCTCTCCGCGGATTCGAGCTCGATGTCAGCACCGTCAACGGTGATGTATGGCTTCGCGGTAAGGTAGCCAACCAAACTCAGAAAGACCATGTCTTGGATATCGCTCGTCGAACACGTGGCGTGGCTCGCGTCATCGACGACATCGTGGTGGCTCACGGCGGACCAGTTCGCCAGGTTTCAACCGGAGGACTCGCTCCGGCCGTTGGCGCTCCCGCTCCCATTCCTCAAGGGTCCAGCATGCCGAACGCCGGCAGGCCAGTTCCCATCGGCGGGACGCCCCAAGCGTTCGCACCGTCGGGATTAGCTAGCATGTCCATGGGCGGCGGCATGGTTTCCAGTCCAGTTCCCATGCAGGGTGCTGGCGCGCAGTACGGTGTCGGAGCACCTCGCTACGATCAACCGAACATGCCATCCTACGCTTGGCCTAGCTATGCTGCTTACCCAAACTATTCAGCAGTCACCTATCCCAAGCAGTACAGCCCTTCGGCATGGCCTTACATCGGACCTTTCTATCCATATCCCCAAGTACCCCTTGGATGGCGAAAGGTTTCCTTGGAATGGGATGATGGCCTTTGGTACCTTGACTTCACTAGCAAGTAAGGACTTTGCTAGCAAGTCAGGACGCCACTCCAGATGAGAATCTCCGGCTAAAGCCGGCGCAGAGAAACACACGTGGTCTGACCCTCCACGCTTGATGTGTCACGAAGAGCCCGAGCCAGCAAAATGCTGCTCGGGCCTTTTTCGTTTCGTCGGCAACTCCTCGGGCAACGCGCGACGGCCGTCACTCCAAAGAGCCGAGCGGGAAAGGGCTAGTAAACGCCTCGCCTACCACCTAATGCGCACTTTTCCGAACGCAAAAAACGAAAAACCCGCAAGTTCTGCCTACCTTAACAACGATATAGCATGTAGATCGGAGACAAGTAGCCCAGTTCTCTTCGTATGGTACATTGGACACCAGTCCAGACTGCCGCGATGAGTTCGAACAGCATGGAACGCCGGGTGGGCAGTAGGGCTTGCACTGAGTCTCTTGCAACCTAAGTCGATACGAGGGATCGTTCGATGTCGTGTAAATACCACAAGACACTATTCGGCCTATTACTTTCCGTCAGCCTCCTCGGGGCTACTGGTTGTGTAGGCATCACCAACGGAGTTAACCTGGGTCCTTTCGGAATTCCGGTTCCAGTTAGCCCGTATTTCCAAGACCAAGAGGAATTGGAATTCCACGTCCACGAACGATACGAACGGGTACCGATCATCGGGCCGATCACGGCCGGCGGTCCCGCAGTTGCATTGGATCCGCCTAGCGATGATGAAGTGATACGAGCCCTGGAAAAGGCAAATCCGGTACGGGGTGGGATCCCTCTGCTATTTGAGAAACAACGAGATAACGTCCAGATCGTCAAAGAAAAAATCGCCGACTATGTTGATCCACCTCGCTTCATTCCGCTGATCGGTATGGCGAGCCTTCACCACGCTCACTACAAATGCACGGTTTACTACACGGAACGAACCATCAACGGCTGGCCAGTACCATACACGCTCGAAGATAAAGAATCTGTGGAGGTCATCTATATCGACCACAATCACTTCCACATGGCCGGCAATCCCGACACCGGTGCTAGTAGCGTCTACTAGAAACTAGCGACACGACGCCCAACTATCTGATTGCCACACCCGGCACGTCAGTAAGAAGAGCCGCAGAGAGAAATCTCCGCGGCTTTTTGTGTTCGGGCACTCCGCGCCTGTCCTGGCGACGCGCCGGTCGTCCCTACGCCCGGCGCAAGCGGGCCGCAACCTCCCGCCGGATTCTTTAAGCAGTTACACTGGGACTCCGTAAAAGCACGCATTCAAGAAATCGGTCAACGATAGTTCCACTATGCCTATCGCCGTCATCACCGGAAGCTCCTCTGGCATCGGCCAGCAAACAGCCATCGAGCTCGCCCGGCGGGGCTACTCGATTGTCCTGCATGCCCGTAACAACCTAACAGGTCTCCAGCAAACGGCACTGCAGATCAAGCAAGCCAACTCGAGTCTCGAATTGCGCTGTATCACTGCCGATATCTCTTGTGCCCAATCGTGTCGCCAACTGGTTTCCGCCGCGTTTGCCTGGAAAGAACAGGTCCAAGTATGGGTAAACAACGCCGGTGCGGACGTCTTAACCACGGTGGTCAAGGAGCAGAGCTTCGAACAGCGGCTGGCGACACTGTGGAACGTGGATGTCGCGGGAACCGTTCGTCTGAGCCGACTGGTGGCCGATCGCATGCGTGGGCAGACTAGCGGGCTCCCCTCCATCATTAACGTCGGCTGGGATCAGTCCTGGCTCGGTATGGAAGGCGAACCAGGACAATTGTTTTGCACGGCAAAATCGGCAATCACGGCCTTTACGCGGGCGCTGGCCCTGTCCGTCGCGCCCGACGTTCGTGTCAACTGCGTGGCTCCCGGTTGGATACAAACAGCCTGGGGCCAAGGTGCCGCCGGAGAATACTGGAACCAAAGGGCGCGAGCCGAGTCGCTGTTGAATCGTTGGGGTACACCTCAAGACGTCGCCAAGGCGATTGGCTGGTTGGCCGACGACGAAGCTCAGTTCGTCAACGGACAATGCATTGCGGTCAATGGAGGTCGACGCTTCTATCCATCATGAGTACATTAAGCGGACTTCGAACACGATCATAACTGATCACACTGTGAGCCATCTCTAGAGCAGTGTGCCACTCAGAGTGAATCTGTTTCAACACGTATCGCGATGGGCGATGAGCGAAAGGAAGCCGCTGCCGTGTCAACCTCTCTTCTCTCCTGGCCACCAGCCTCCACCAGTTCTCTTGCAGGCGCGTTGCTCGAAGCGATCCCTCGGCCGGCTTTGTACGCAGCGTCACGCTTCAGTGGCCTGAGAACTCTCGCCTGCAGTAAGCCACCGCGCCTGCTGCTGGCCGACGGCTGCCTCACGCTGGAACTGGAGTATCGGGGCTACTACTCCGGCGATGAAATAGCCACCGAGCTGACTTGGAAGTTGAACCCTCGCTGGCTGCGCGCTGTTCAAGATGGTGTCGAACCCAAAGGGCAGCCTGTTCTCGACCTGGAACTCCGATGCGATTGCAGCCAAGAAGGCTATGGCTCGACGGTTTGCAACCACGTGTTGGCTGCGTTGAACTTGGTCAGGCAGAGACTCACCGGAGCTCGCGGAGGCGCCAGGTGGCTGCAATCTGTCTTTTGCGATGGCCAAGCACTCGGAGACGAACTGCTTGCGAACCTGGAGCGCAATTTGCCAGCCAACGTGGAGACACGTTCTGAAGAGGCTCGCATCCAGTGGCGGCTCAGCAAGGACGAAATCGGTTATGAGGCCGCGTACCGAATCTCGTGCTACCTGCAGAAACCGAAGAAACGTGGGGGCTGGACCGCCGGTCGATTGATTCGAGACATCGAAAGTACTGTCCCGGGTGCGGCCTTCCAGGATCCCAACGACGCGGTGATCGCCAATCTGGTGCATGCCGCGACCGAGGGCTACGTTTTCCAAGCCGGTCCTTTCCTGCAGGCTGTTCGCCTATTGGAAAACCATCCGCGTTTCGTTTGGGATCGCCCAGGCTCTCCTCCGGTGGATGTCGTCTGCGCCCAGCCTCGTATCTCCTTCATCGAACGCGACGGATTCTATTGGCCTACCGCTTTGCTCGATGGCCGTCCTCTCGACTCCATCACCGTCTTGAAACCGATTGGAAAAGACGCTGTGGCTGGTTTTGCCGATTTTGAAGATTGCAATCGTTTCTGTCATTTCACGATTCCCAAGCAGGGTGTCCAGCTCCTCGACCAAGTCCATCAGGCCCAGCGGCGGGGCGCCTGCCTCAGCCTGGATTCAGCTCAGCGATTCGCCGACACGCTAGGCAGTTCCCAGCCGACGCATTCACTGGCGATGGTCCTACCGGAATCTCTGGCGGGTCCCGAAGTCCGGCTTCCACCGACGGTCGAACTTCACCTGGCTCCTCAGCAGAGTGCCGGCTTCGTTGCCAAGTTGAGAATCGCTTGCGAGGCGGTCGCGGACGCGCCGGTGCCGGGGTTTGAACCGGCGTGCATCGCGGTCTCCACACCCACCGGTCGTTGCCAATTCGTACGCGACCTGCCTGCTGAAGTCGACCGGGCTCAGCAGCTGATCGAACAATTGCAACTCGGTGAATTCGCCTTTGACGGTCCGTACACTTGGATCGTGGAGGATCTTCCGAACGTGCTCGCGCTCCTACAGCGTGCCGCGGAACTCCGCACCGAGGGGCTTGCGGTATGCTGGCCAGAGAGTGAACCGGTACGATTGGTTGGAGAGATTACACCCCAGGCCCTCAAAGTCCAACTCGCCAGCCGCCGCGATTGGTTCGGCCTTTCGGGTGAGCTGTCTCTCGAAGACCTTCGGGTCCCGTTAGCAGAGCTCCTGGCATCGCTTCGCCAAGGAGGCCGTTTCGTCCCTTTGGGCGATGGACAGTTCGCCACCATCAGTGACGCGCTTCGCCGACGTCTGGCTGCGATCGACGATGTCTCCACGCCGGACGGCAAACGGCTCAAGGTGGGTCGAGCAAGTACACTGATCGTCGAAGAGAATTTGGGGCAGGACATTTCCGCCAAGGCGGATGCCAAGTGGCGCAACTTGACGCGTCGGCTAAATGATTTGTCGGGCATCCCCGAGTCACCACCCGCAGCACTTCAGGCACAGTTGCGAGATTATCAATTGGAAGGTTACCGCTGGCTGTCCAAGCTCAGTTATTGGGGACTTGGTGGCTGCTTGGCCGACGACATGGGACTTGGAAAGACCGTTCAGGCCCTGGCGGTCTTGATCGACCGAGCGGAGCAGGGCCCTACGCTCGTCGTGGCACCGACCAGTGTTGGTACGAACTGGCTCCGAGAAACAGAGCGATTTGCACCGACACTTCGGCCCTACCTCTATCGTGATCACGACCGCGATGGTCTGATCGCGGCGGCACAAACCGGCGATCTTGTCATCACCAGCTATGCGCTCTTGCAGCGCGACGCAGATCGCTTTGCCTCGCGTCGCTGGGGCACGTTGGTCTTGGACGAATCGCAGTACATCAAAAATTTCAACACCAAAACCAGCCAGGCTGTGCGGCGGATCGACGCGGACTGGAGTTTGGCGATCTCTGGAACGCCACTGGAAAACCACCTCGGCGAACTCTGGAGTCTGATGCGAATCATCTGTCCCGGACTGCTCGGGTCCTGGCAACACTTCCGCACACGTTTTGCCGATTCCATCGAGCGAAACCACGACGCGGATCGGCTCGATGCGCTCGGCCGCGTCGTCAGGCCCTTCATCCTCCGTAGGACCAAGGACCAGGTACTCAGGGAGCTACCACCGAGAACCGAAGTGATCCGCACGGTCGAGCTGTCCGCCGCCGAGAGAAAACGCTACGACGCAGCTCGACTAGCGGCGTTGTCTGACCTGACCAACAATCAGGCTCCGCAGAATGAGCAGCAAAAACGCATTCGAGTCCTTTCATGGCTGACGCGTTTGCGACAACTCGCATGCCATGTGCGTCTATGCGACGAACGCTGGCAAAAATCATCGTCCAAGCTCGATACGCTGCTCGAAATCATCGAAGAACTGCGAACGAACCAGCATCGTGCTCTCGTCTTCAGCCAGTTTACCCAGCACTTGGCACTGGTGCGGGAGGCCCTCGACAAAGCCGGGGTCAACTATCAATACCTGGATGGCTCAACACCTGCCACTCGGCGCCAGAAAGCCATCGACGCGTTCCAGCAAGGTGACGGAGAGCTTTTCTTGATATCGCTCAAAGCAGGCGGAACTGGACTCAACCTGACCGCAGCCGACTACGTACTGCACCTGGATCCGTGGTGGAATCCTGCCACCGAAGATCAAGCCACCGACCGCGCTCACCGCATTGGACAGGACAAGAAGGTAACCGTCTATCGTTTAGTCACGACGAACACCATTGAAGAACAAATCTTGGCCCTGCATGCGTCCAAACGGGAACTCATGTCCGGCGTTCTGAAAGGCACCGACCACGCCGGAAAGATAAGTACGTCCGAGCTGGTCTCACTCATCCGCGAGTCATCCGTCTGAGGCTCAGGAAAGTGCTCGACGAGAGCAGGGACGATTCCTCTGGTCCATCTCTGCCAGTCTTCTGTTCCAGCTCTTCCCGTTGGTCGATCCCAGAGCCGGATGAAGTCCAACCTGCCCCCCCCCAGCAGCTCCAAACACCAGCAAAGTTTTTGGGCGTGCGCCGAGCTCTGACATCCATGATTTGAGGCCGCCGGTTGGACAAGATGCCAGTTCGAGCCAACGAAGTGGTAATATACTAAGCCGGGTCTAATGCTGAACCACGGGCGGGACTGTGGTTGTTGGTGGCGTGTTGGAAACGGTCGTATTGCCTGTTGCAGGTGGAACTGCTGTTGGGACCGGAATCTACTACTGCCCGTATGTCGGTACCCAAACGATGGTCCAGCCTACGCTAACCAAATTGTGCAACTGGTTTTGGCCTTCAGATCAGGGGCCACCAAATGAGGACGAGGGCCCGGATGAATGTGAAGCGAAGGTATCAGGCGTGCCTTGCAAATCCTAAGCAACCCGACTGGAATATTCCCGATTTCGGAAAGTACAAGGACTGTGGAGCGTGCTTCCGTGAATGCCAGCACGGCGGCGGAGTTCCAACGCAAAGAGGGATTTGGCCGGAGTACAAGTGCCCAACAACATGAACGAAGAACAAGTATATCGCAGATTCCAATGGATCTCTCAGCAACCCCGTCAGCAACGTATGACATTACTAAACGCTCTGCTGAATCAGATTTCATCTGGATCTCTGCGGGCCATGGTTCTAAGCGCCCGCGGGGACGAGTCTTTTCGTTGTGGGGACATCACCGCAGCGATTTCCGACTGGAAAAACGCGTTGAATTCGGGGACTCGCAGTACATACGAAAGATACTCGATATGTATCGCGCTCGCTTCAGCGTCTCGCAATATTGCAGATGGTGATGAGGCTCATTGGTTGAAGCTAGCAGTAGCTTGCACTCAGGCAGATCCCAAGATTATTGTTGCGAATGCAGCAATAAGGCTAAAGGAGATTGCTTCTGAAACGGAGAAAGACGATTTCCTAGCGGAGATTCGCGGCGCGCTGTTGCGAAATTTAGTATTTTACAACTTGAATCAGTCTACCGAGCAAATGACGATTGATGAAATGATTGATTTACTTAAGGTTAAACAGCAGGAGTTGAATATGCGCAGTCAGAACAGGTGAAGTCGAAGACTCCCTCGGAAGCACGCGACGGGTGTCCACACGTTGACCTGGCAATGCAAATGCAAAGACGACAAGACGCTCGTTCCCTAGCCTCTCGAATGCTCCGGCTCACTATCGGACGAGTTCTGCTCCTAACGATGCTGGTCGCCTTGTTTGTAGCCGGTTCAACGCAGGAGTTGCAGAGAAGATGGACGTTCGCGAAGACCATCGAAAGAATCGAATTGGTCTTTGTGAGCTACGTTGACACACTCGTAGCCTCTTTGAGAAGTCAGTATGGACACGAGTATATCTCCAAGAATGGCACTGGTCTTGAAGGTAGCCAATCACTCGGCTTCTCAGACCAAACGTGGACGCTTTCTCTTCAGCGTGCAATATCCGGAGGTGATTCGAGCGATTTCTCAGATAGAACCCAACTGCTGAATGTGACTATCTACTACAGCTGTGCTTGGGTGAGAGACGAAGAAATCACCGTAAAGGCGCACACGAAGGAGAGCTACGAGTATGCAGAGGAATTGCTTGATCTGATCCGAGCCAAACTTTCGGGCTTTCCAGGGAAAATCAAGTTGGTTTCGAGTAATAGAAGATATTGATGTCAGGCAACCATGGTTTGGATCGCGATATAGGTGGTACCATCACGGTACACAATCAGATCAAAACCACGTACGGCACGCCAAAACCCCAAAGCCAACCGCTGAGATTTGCCTAGTTGTGCATGACTTAATGTGTGCGGGCGGAGCTGGTGGCGTACCTCCCGTTGTACGCGGTAGTGGTAGCCGTAGCCGATAGAAAAGCCATGATCAGTCAGTACCTTTTCGAAAGACGTTTTTCTAGCAGGCTTAAACGCTTAGGTGGGTATAGTGTATGGGGATTTCAAGTTCCGTGGTTCAAACTAATAGGCGTAAGGTTGTCTGGAATAGAGCACTTGCCGGACGAAATTGTCCGGAAGATTTCCGCTCTAAGACACTTACAGGCCATTGACATTCGCGAAGTCAACATCATGGATAATGATATTTCGGAGCTCGTAAGTAAATGCTGCGACCTCGAAATCTTGTACTTGGAAAATACTTCGATCACGGAGGATTGTTTGCGATACCTTGTTGATATCCCCAAACTGCGATTTCTAACCATTTCTTCGAATTGTATCTCGGAGAGTCAATTGAGACGGCTTTCTCATACTCTCCCTAATTGTCGAATCGTCTACTGGCAGGCTGGAGTCGCAAGCTCCTGGAAAGGCGGCAGGACATGTCCAGTTGTTTTGGAATAGGGAAGATCAAAGGTGTCAGCCGCAATACTGTTCGGCACAAGGTTTTCGCAAGCTTTGGCATGTAACCTGCGCCATCAACTGTTCACGGCGGACGGTCCACCAAGTGACATACGCGAGTCTAATCGGTGCCGAAAAGAACGCCCAAAGGTCGTAAGCCCGCTGCTGCGGCACCTGCTGATCAGGAGCGGAAAGCGGAGTCGGTGAAGGTGGATTCTTTGATGTAATTGATGCGTTCTTAGAGAAATCGGTGGAAGGAATCAAAGTCGAATGCATTACACACTTTCGTTAGAAGAGTCGGAGAAGTACGGCAGTCCATTTTTTTTGCGAGCGGTGGGGAAGATGATTGTTTCCCTATCTGCCTGGCTGCTATTGTTCACTTGCGTCGACACGGTTCGGGCACAAACTGTGGGCACGATCACGGAAATCGGTCTGGTCAAATCTCTGCCCGTGGTTCACGTAGATTGTAGCGACGGATTACGTCACACATTCGTAATTAATATTGAAATGGCTCGTGTTGTCGTGTTTCGTGACACAAGCGCAGGCATTCGGTTTATGCGGTCACATAACGTTCGCGGTAACAGCGGGAAGCCGGCCGAATTGGTCGAAATGGATGTAACTTTTACGCTAAATGATGAAACGGAGTTTTCGCCTGACTTGGTGGGACTCATGGATTTGCCCGTGTTAGATCCATCGCGCGAACGCCATAAGAGTACCGACAAGTTGACCGGATTCATCGGATTGAGAGCATTGCCGCACCCAATAATTGAATTCGATCTCATAGAAAATCAGGTTAAAGTGCACGAGAGCATGCCAAGTCAACTCTCTGCCAAGTCATTTCGCTTATTCAATGGAACTAAAGGGCATTATTCCACTTTGCTGCCGGTCGGTGAATCGAATTGGATTTTCCGCCTCAAAACGGTCGGTCAGACTACGATTAGCCCTGTACTCGCAGAAACGTTGACGAGGGGGGTCCAACGGATCGGCAGCCAAACCGAATTGGATTTTTCGAATTCGGTATTGCCGACGGTCGACGTCACTACCGATGCTCAAAACTACATTTCCATATTTGCGTTCGATTCAACTTCTGTGATTATAGATCGTGCAGCGATGAAGATCCATTTTTTGAATTCTCGGCAGTAACTCGAGCTTTCGGCCGATGAATATTAAGCGTGAACGCTCGCACCAGTTGAGCATCGTGCCCCTTATTTTTTCTGATTTGTCTCCCATGGCGCCGTGATGGACCGAATTTCATGGACACTCCCTTCATTATTCAGACTCCGCGGTTGAACGTTTCTCGTTTTCAGTACAATCAGCGGTGGGCTTTGTTCAGTATTTCCATCATGCTTTTTGCCATTGGTGGTGTGCCTGGGCAATTGCTGGGGCAAGGAAGAATTGTCACGATGGGAGGGGATCTACAAGTACCTCTAATCGACGTCAAGGTCGCTGGCGGACGGACGTATCCATTTGTGCTTGCCCTTGAATCTGTTGGTGTCGTAGTTTACGAGGATACGCTTGCGGGAGCGGAGATCTTACGCTCTACCGGTTCCGGTGCTGGGGTTGATGATGTGCTCGCACCCCTGCCAAAACAAATGGCAGTAGATGGAAAGCGGTTTTCCACTGACTTAATAACACGCGGCAGTTCACCGTTAAAGAGCCGCGCGTCGCGCTTAAGGAGCCGCGCGAAAGATCCGGTTGACATTGAAAGGATCGCCGGGGGGGTCGGGCTTAGGGTGTTGCCACATACAACCGTTGAATTTCGAATTCGAGAAGGGCAAATCAACCTTGGAGAAAAGGAGTACGACAATCCTTTTTCGTTCGCGGTCGACCTTTATGACAGTGCGAAGGGGAACTATGTGATCCCGATCCCTGTTGGCGATTCCCCTTGGCTTTTTTGCCTTTCAACGTCTGAAACCAGTGCTATTGTGCCGTTCGTCAAGGATCTCGGCTCTCGTTACAAACGTCATGGGGAGGAAGCTGTACACTATTTGGGGAAGTATTTTGATGTGAAGGCGAAACTCAGGAGAGGCACTGAAAACAGAGCAAGTATTTTCGCACTTTCCTCAGACACGATCGTTTTAGACCGCAAGGCAATGAAGTTGTTTATTGTGAAGAAGGATTGAGTCGAGGCAAAGGCATGCGACTTCAAAAACCATCTTTAACAGAAGATATCTGCGATGCCTAAATGGTCGATGAATTCGGTTGCACTAAAAATCGCGTTGAATGGGTTGTGTATGATCTTTCCAGAACCTACTCACGCGACTCAGTGGGCACCGCCAGCCAACGCCAATCCAATGGAAATATTAACTGAGGCCAGAAAGGACCGCGACGCTGGTGATTATGCTACAGCTCTTCTAAAGTATCTCTGGCTTCACCAAGAGGGTGCAAAGAAAGATCCCGCATTTGATGCTGTGAGACTGTCATTTGCTGTGGCTGACTGGGCTGATCTTGCCAAAGACTATAGTCCAGCGCTGGTAAAACTCAAAGAAGTCAGAGAGGTAACGTGTGGCCAAATCAAAGCTTCAGCTGACAAGATCGTTGCTCTTTTTAGAGAATACGTGGCGATAAACCGTGTGCTGAACGAACAGGAGCTTACAGTCGAGTTATTTAGGGAGCTTGAGGAAGGCAATGAGGCCCTGGGGAAAGAGCTGTTTCGGTTTGGTCGTGACGCGTTTTTTGCGGAAGAGTCTTTCGACATTTTCAAGATTATATTAATCCAAAAGCAGACTTCAAAAAAATCTTGCAGGATTACAGGAGAGATAGAAAGCGAATCGAAATCTCTGGCAACTCGCAGCTGCCTGATTTTGTAAATACAAATTTCAAACGTGAATCGCTAATGTTGATTGTCGTTCTCGTTGCACTGGACAGGAATGCAGAGGCGCTCAGTATAGCCAAGCAAGCAAAATCGGAATTGAAAGACAGCGATTTTGATGAGAACGTCGCCAAGGCGATTGGTGGTAATCGTGAGGTGTTTTAGAGTAACTGAGTTAGACTTTTTCCATTTCCAAGGGAAGCCTGCGAGGACACAGCAGGCCTTGGAGGTTCGATGTAACGGTGCTAGTCAACACTTCCGTCGGTGTGCAGGAGCGTTTCGCCTACGCAGCTTATGGTGAGAGCACCTTGCTCAACACTGACTTAACTGCAGATTGTTTGGCAGGTCGGAAAAGACGCTTGATCTTGAAACGAACCAGCATGCTGGTCAGTCAACCGACCGTCGATTGTTCGGGCCAGATGGCGGCCAACCGAGTGCCCAAACTGCCCAATCTCGGCAAAGTTCGTGTCCTTCGACGGCCCCTCTGGACGGTACTTCATTGCAGTCAAAGCGGCCACGCCTTCTTCGAACTTTTCTGCGCGCCATCGTCCATCGTCACCGAATCTCGAGCGTCCTTGCTCGTGCCACTTTCTCCTCCAGTTCGATCAGGCATCCCCCATTTGGCACTTAGCCTAAGTAAGCCGCTCGCTCAAATCTTGCGATACGAATCCCCCATCTCGACATTCCTCAAAAGTACGTTCCTGCACCGGCGCCGAGATTGGTTCCCAGGAACATCTTGACCTGCCGCAGGTTAACTTGCTATCGCTGACGTCGATTCATCCGCTACCGATGCATATTTTGGTTTCCAATGCGAGCAAAGCAGCTGGTCATCGCCCCGACGCATCACCCAAGAAGCTCGCCGATGCATCCGTTGCGCTGGCTGCTGCCTCTTTGGCTGATGGTCTGCGGTGCGCCGGGCTGCCGCCTAACAGCCCCCATCCACTCCTGGCAGCCAGCCCAAGTTACCAGTCCACCTGGGGCGCGCATCGCACTGACGCCCATCGCAGGCAACCGGGAACTTGCCCGACGAATCGAAGAATCGTTGCTGGCTCAACGCCCGGTGGCGCGGGCAGATCTGGCGATGATTACCGCGGAGCAGCTTGCCCAGAGCTCGCCGATTCGCCTAGTCTCGACTGCTTCGCTCACAAGCGATCTGACAGCCATCCATGCTGCCCGCGCGGCCGGAGCAGATATTCTGCTTCAGGGTGAGATTCTCGCAGCGGATGTGGAACTCGCCGAAGAGCCGCCCGCCGACCAGTCGACCAATATGAACGAGTTGTTCTTCCAGCGACGCGAAGAACCGGAACTAACCGGCGCGAGCCTCCTACTCTCCTGGCGGGTGATCGATGTCGAGACGGCGCAGACCCTCGGCGCGCAGTCGTTCACCTTGCGAAGTCAGGATGCGGCCAAGCAGTATCCGGATCTCGCGATCGCTACTGATGACGAAACTGCGATGCTGATCTCTGCCAGTGCTCGCGAGACGTGGAAGTCCCTTTCTCCCTATGTGGTGAAGGAACGAGTCCGACTTGCCGTTCCTTGGCTCCAGCTCGGTGCCTGGCGAGTCCGGCGAGGCGTTGCAGCGGCCCGCCGCGGCCAATGGGAGTTGGCGGAGGGCTATTGGAGCCGCGCCGCCGACCTGTTCCCATTCAGTGCGGCAGCCCATCACAATCTTGCCGTTGCCATGGCCGCACGTGAAGATTTCTCTGGAGCCAAGAGACAGCTGCAACGCGCGACAGGCCCTCTGGCTTTCGGCCTACCGACGGAAACACTCTTCTGGCTTGAGCAACACCATCGTCGATACCAAGCGGCCCATGGGCTGGGCAAGCCGTCGGAAGGGTGGGCTTTTCCGGACCCCAGCGAACTGAGGCCAGTTCAATCCGTCGACCCAATCAACCTGGACGATCTACCTTGGTGGACCGCACTGCCACTGGCCAAACCAGCCGGTTGGACCTGGCAGGCCTGGCTGACTCAGCCCTGGATATGGTGAACGGGGATCCCGCGATCGGTCCAGACGGAACATGGACTTTCGCAAAGCATCATGGTAAGGGAATCCCCAGCTCCACCACCGGCCCAGCTGAGTGCCAAAAAACCAGGACAGTTGTTTCCGCAGAGATGTTGACCACTTTCGCGCCTTAGCTGCGTCGCTCTTGTGCCAATCAAAGTGGGCGTTTGCGGATGCGTGCGAGACAACCCGTTCGACGCACCCTGGGAGTGAAGCAGAATCCCTTTGGCTTCTCCTTTTCTTGCACCTCGTGGGCCTACGACCCGGAGATTTTATGGCAGAGATCCGTTTCCAACCTTCAGCCGAACAGCTCGCTCCCGGGCAAACGCACAAAGTTCCCATCGTCATCGCGATCGACCGGCCGCTCAAAATGCGCGGCCTCCACGCGACGTTTCGTGGTGTGGAAGAAACCAGGGCGACTTACGCGATGTACAACGCGGCGACCAAGAGCACGCAGATACAGACCGCCGTGGAGCACCATGACATCGTCAGGCGCGACTACACCCTTTCCGGAAAAGAACGGAAAGGGACATTTGGCAACATCGCCGACGCTCTAGCGACCCTTTGCGGCGGTGGCGACCACGAAGTGTTAGAGCCGGGCGAGTATGCGTTCGAAGTCGAGGTACAGATACCAGATGACGCGCCTGCTTCGTTTGAAGGTAGCAAATGCCGGGTCTTCTATGAGCTTTCCGTGTGCATTGACATCCCGGCGTGGCGCGACGTGAAGGCGGTACACTCGTTTCCACTAAAACGCCCCTCAGACGATCGGCCCGGGCGGCGAGGGGCCGTCCGAACGCGCTACCCGGAAGATCGCGATCGCGGGCTGTTGGATGCCTGGGTGTCCCCCGACATCCGAGCTGAAGCTGCGTTGGCCGAAGGAGTGCTTTCGCGAGGCGATACGGCGCACGGAATTGTTGTGATCGAAGCGCCCAAGCCCCTTCGATACCGGGCCATAACGGCTCGCCTGATCGCCGTCGAGAATACCACCGCACATGGGCACACCGACGGCCATACGCACCGCGGAGATCCAATTCAGATCGCGACCGATGGTACGATTGCCCCCAACACCACTCAAGAATTCCAATTGCCCGTTGCGAGTCCGGGAGCCATCACCGCGCGTGGACAACTCTTCTCGATTGACTGCTTCCTGCTGATCGAATTGGACGTCCCCTGGGCAAAAGACCCAGCAATCCGAGTTCCCATAACTCTGCTGTGACCAGCGAATCAAGTTGCCATTGGTGATGTGGCCTGAGACGCGGAGAACGATGCGGGGCAACTGGCGAAAGTAAGCTTTACGGGGTGACTGCGTTGTTCGCGAGCGAAGAACGGTCAACACAGGAAACCTCTCTGCCTAGGGGAAACGCCTCGCATTTTGTGACCAGTCAAATCCTTCTGTCCCGACATGGTAGTTGTGGCACTGCGTACACCCGTCTTCGGCACCACCGCTTCGGTGACAGGCAACACACTGAGAGAGTTTCATGGGAACGAACTCATCGTGGAGGAACTGGGAGACGGAATCGTGCCAGCGCCCCACACTACCGAGCCCTTCACCGGCGAGTTGCGTAGTCCATGCCGCGTTCAAGCTGCTCGTCTGCTCCCCGTTTAACACGTGGCAGTGCCGACAATCGTTGATCGACGTCAGTGTCAGATGCGGAGTGTGATCGAATTTCGTGAACAGCCTGATACTTTCTGGTCGGGTGACGCTCTTCCATTTCGACCACGGCTCGCGCATCGGCGCATCCTGCCTCAGCGGACCCGCCGCGAGCACATGGCACTGCGTACAAGAACCCGGTATCTCATTTCCAGGTAGCATGCCTCCTGAGGCGTTGTCTCCCGACACCGGCGCCCTGC
>JANQJJ010000150.1 GCA_028281725.1 Pirellulaceae bacterium
CCTTCGGGTGCTGTGCACAATTGACTCCTGACCCCTTTACCCAAATCTTTAGTGTCGACAAAGCACTAGTTGATGATTAACAACAGGTCTCCGGCTTCCACCTGGGAACCTGATTTGACCAGCAGTTGTTCCACGGTGCCGTCCCGGGCGGCGGCAATGGTGGTCTCCATCTTCATCGCTTCGAGCGCCAACAGCTTGTCGTTCATCTTAACCGTATCGCCTTGTTTGACGGAAACGCCAATCACCATACCCGGCATGCTGGCGGCAACGTGCGTTGGATCGTTTGGATCTGCCTTGACGGCTTGAGCCGGCGCATTGTCCAGTGACTGATCAATCACCTCAATCTCTCGCGGCTGTCCGTTGAGTTCGAAGAAGACGGTTCGCGTGCCATCGGGTTTCGGTTCTCCTACCGCCAAAAAGCGGATAATCAGCCGCTTGCCTTCTTCGATATCGACGACAATCTCGTCGGACGTATTGGGACCGTACAGGAAGTAGGGCGTCGGCAACGTACTGACGTCGCCATAAACCTTGCGGTGCTCGATGAAGTCCTCGTAGACCTTGGGATAAAGCAGGTGCGTGACGCATTCCCGATCCGTCGCCTCGCGGCCGAGCAGACCCGATAATGCGGTGCGCGTGGTCTCCCAGTCCGCAGGCGGCAACGAGGCTCCGGGACGCCCGGACACTCGCGGCCGATCGCGCAACACGGCTTGTTGGATTTCGGTTGGAAATCCACCAGGAGGCTGTCCCATCATCCCACTGAGCAGATCAATGACCGATGCGGGGGCGGCCAGATCGCGATCGGCCTGCCGCACATCCTGGGCTGACAGTCCGCCGGCGACCATAAACAGCGCCATGTCACCGACCGCTTTGGAGGTGGGCGTGACCTTGACAATATCGCCAAACAGCTGGTTCACATCCGCGTACACCCGACAGACTTCCGGCCAGCGATCGGCCAATCCGAGCGCCCGCGCCTGCTGATAGAGGTTGGTGTACTGTCCTCCGGGCATCTCATGTTCGTACAGGTCTCCCGCGGCTACCAGGGCTTCACTTTCAAACGGCAAATAGAATTCTCGGGCGGCTTTCCAGTAGGTAGATAGCTCAGTCAGCGCGCCGGTCGACAGCTCGCTGGCCCGTGAACCAAATCGCAGCGCCTCGACGAGCGTGTTCAAGTTCACCTGGGACGTACCGCCTGACAGGGAGGATAGCGCCCCGTCGGCAACATCCAAGTCCTCGTCGGCCGCGGCCAGAATCGATGCGGCCTGGATACCGGCGGTGTCGTGCGTGTGGAAGTGAATCGGAATTCCGATTTCCTGCTTCAGGGTCCGTACCAGCAGGCGGGCGGCTTCGGGCTTGCACAGGCCGGCCATATCCTTGATCGCCAGCATATGAGCTCCCAGCTTTTCCAGCTGCTTGGCTAAATCGACGTAGTACTTCAAATCGTACTTCTGCCGCCCGGGATTGAGGATATCGCCGGTGTAGCAGATTGACGCCTCACAGAGGGCTCCACTTTCAATGACCGCCTCCATGGCAACCTGCATGTTGTCGATCCAATTCAGCGCGTCAAACACTCGGAAGACATCGATACCTGCCTGAGCCGCCTCGTTGACGAAACTCTTGACAACGTTGTCCGGATAGTTGGTGTAGCCCACCGCGTTGCTAGCACGAAGCAACATCTGAAACAGAATGTTCGGGATGCGCTGTCGCATCTGAGTCAAACGTTGCCATGGACTTTCTTTCAGAAAACGCATCGACGTGTCAAAGGTGGCGCCCCCCCACATTTCAAGCGAGAAAAACTCCGGCGCGCGTCGGGCGTACGTTTCAGCAATTTGCAGCATGTCGTAGGTCCGCACCCGCGTTGCCAGCAGCGATTGATGCGCGTCTCGCATGGTGGTGTCGGTCAGTAGCAGCGTTCGCTGATCGCGAACCCACTGCGCAAACCGGGCCGGGCCGAGTTCCAGGAAACGATCTCGAGTTCCCTTGGGGAGCTCTTGGGAGGTCACCGCCGCGGGGACCGGAGCGGGCTCTCGCCGCGTGGCAACCGGCCGGTCCTTGACGAGCTCGTTGCCGTTGACAACGACGTTGGCCAGATATCTCAGCAATCGCGTTGCCCGGTCGCGGCGCCGAGGAAGTTCAACCAGATCCGGAGTGGTATCAATCAGCCGGGTTGTGGCCCTTCCCTCCAAAAAGATCGTGTTGCCGATCAACTGAATCAGGAACGGGATATTGGTCTTGACGCCGCGTATCCGAAATTCTTGGAGACATCGCTCCATGCGAGCGGAGGATTCTCGCAAGGTACGACCGCGTGCGGTTACCTTGACCAGCATCGAATCGTAGAACGGATTCACGACCGCGCCACTGAACGCGCTGCCCGCATCGAGTCGAATCCCCAGACCACCGGCGCTGCGGTAGTGCGTAATGCGACCGTAGTCGGGGCGGAATTGATTGGCCGGGTCTTCGGTCGTCACTCGGCACTGCATGGCGAATCCCGTTGCCTGGATATCCTGTTGCACCGGTAACTCGACTGCCGTATCCCCGAGTTGGTGTCCCATCGATACCAGGATCTGAGCCCGAACCAGGTCGACACCCGTGACCTCTTCAGTCACCGTGTGCTCCACCTGAATACGCGGATTGACTTCAATGAAGTAAAACTTTTCTTCATCCGTATCGTAGAGAAACTCGACCGTGCCGGCTGCTCGATAGCCGACGGCGTTGCCAATGGCCAAGGCTGCCTGATGCAGTTGGTCGGCGATCTTTCGATCCAGGTTGGGAGCCGGAGCTAGTTCGACCACTTTTTGGTGTCGGCGCTGGACCGAACAATCACGCTCGAACAAATGAATCAGATTGCCGTGGTCATCGCCGAGCAACTGAACTTCCAAGTGTCTTGCGTGGCGCACCAGTTTCTCGACGAACACTTCGTCGCTACCGAACGCGCTATGGGCCTCGCGTTGGGCGGACTCGAGCGCTGGCCCCAAGGCATCCTCGGAGTCGACCATCCGCATCCCACGTCCGCCGCCTCCCTTGGCCGCCTTGAGCATGACCGGATAACCCATCGAAGCGGCAAGTGTCCGAGCTTCCTCCAGACTGGTTATGGCCTGGCTGCTGCCCGGCAAAACAGGCACGCCGGCTTCGATGGCAATTCCACGAGCCGAGACTTTATCGCCAAGTTGCCTGAGAGCGGCCACACTGGGGCCGACGAACACGATGCCAGCCTCCTCCAACGCGAAGGCGAACTCCGGATTCTCCGACAGAAAACCATAGCCTGGATGGACGGCGTCGATGTCGTAGCGCCGGCACAGCTCAACAATGCCGTCGATGTCCAGATAGGAACGGATCGGTTCGCCCGCCTTGCCAATCTGGTACGCTTCATCCGCCTTGAATCGGTGCAAAGCGAAGCGATCTTCATGAGAGTAGATTGCGACCGTGCGAATCCCCAGTTCGTGGGCGCTTCGAAAAACACGTGTCGCAATTTCGCTGCGATTGGCCGCTAACAACTTCTTAATGGGTCTCATGGTCTATCGTACTTCCGGCCTCGATCTACGGGATTAGAATCTCTGCGAACCTGTTTTTCAGTCGCCGGTACGCGGGCGATGCCGCCGGGCGGCTGAGGACATCTCTATCATTCCGTCTCAGCTGCCCAACTGTTTCACCTGACGGCCACTTGGAAAGACACCCCAGGGCTGCTTGGTGGGCGGAGCCGGGTGTGCACCGACCGGGCTACCCGTTTTCCGAATGAGACAGTCTAGCGGATCAGCTTGCGCTCGCGGAGGAGGGCAACGACCTGCTCGACACACTCATCGACGGTCGACTCGTCTGTCTTGAGCACTAGGTCGGGGTTGGTGGGTGGTTCGTACGGCGCACCCGCGCCGGGCAATTTCGGCATCTGGCCTTCCTGGGCGTCCGCGTAGTGGCCTCGTGGATCGCGATCACGGCAGACTTCCAGGGGTGCGTCCAAGTACACCGTTATTGATTTTTCTTCGCCGAGCAGCTCACGAGCTTTGGCACGCACCGATTCATCCGGTGCGATCAATGCCGCCAGGCAGATAAAACCGTTGTCATTGAGTAGGCGGGCCATCTGGGCACAACGCCGAAAGTTCTCTGAGCGATCGTCTGACGAAAAACCGAGGTCACCGCTGAGCCCGCGACGCAGATCCTCGCCATCAAGAACAATGGCGGTGCGACCGGCATCAAAGAGAGCCCGTTCGACACCGCGCGCAACGGTCGTCTTGCCACTGCCGCTGAGTCCGGTAAACAAGACCGTCGCGGGCAACTGTCCCAACCGGGCTTGCCGCTCCTGGCTGGTTACCACCTCGACTTCTTTCGACGGTGACGGTGTTTGCGACTGCTCGATTTCCCAAGGCGCCGGCTTGGATTTCTTGTCGGGCTCACGAGCGGTGATCATGCCTGCCGCTACAGTGACATTGCTAATGCGATCCACCATGATAAAGGCACCGGTGGAACGATTTCGGCGGTAAGAATCGTAAAACAGGCTTTGGCTGAGTGCGATCGTACAGCGCCCGATCTCATTGAGCTGCAACTCGGGAGCCGGAGAGCGGTGCAGCGTGTTGACGTCCACGCGATAACGTAACGACTCGATTTGACCGGGCACCGATTGCGTCGTGTGCTTGAACAGGTAGGTCTTTCCCGGGACCATCGCCTCGGGACTCATCCAGACCAGCATGGCATCAAAATCATAGCTGACCTTCGGCACGTTGCCCGGACGGACGATCATGTCTCCTCGGCTGCAATCGATTTCGTCCTCCAAGGTCAGGGTAATCGACTGAGGTGTAAACGCTTCCTCTACTTCGCCATCGAAGGTCACGATACTCTTGACCTTGCTCGTCTTCCGAGCCGGCAGGACCATAATCTCATCGCCTTTCCGGATGATGCCCGAGGCAATCGTGCCACAGAAGCCGCGAAAGTCCAGATTCGGGCGATTGACGTACTGCACCGGAAAACGGAAGTCCTCCAAGTTACGGTCTGAGCCGATATAGACTGTCTCCAGCATGTTCATCAGCGTGCTACCGCGATACCAGGGCATATGCGGGCTCGGCTCCACCACGTTGTCTCCACCGAGGGCGGATATCGGAATGAAATGCAACTCGGGCAGATCCAGCCGCGCCGCGAACTCGCGGTACTCGGCACATATCTGGTCAAAACGATCTTGCCCAAAGTCCACCAGGTCCATCTTGTTGATCGTGACCACCACGTGACGAATCCCCAGCAGCGAGACAATAAAGCTATGACGCTTGGTTTGAGTCAGTACGCCATGCCGAGCGTCGATCAGGATGACCGCCAAGTCGGCCGTAGAGCCTCCGGTAGCCATGTTCCGCGTATACTGTTCGTGCCCGGGAGTGTCGGCAATGATGAACTTCCGCCGGGCCGTGGAGAAGTAGCGGTAGGCAACATCAATCGTAATGCCTTGCTCACGCTCCGCCTTGAGACCATCGGTCACGAGCGCAGGATCGAAGTCGCCGCCGGTCGTACCGTGTGTCTTGGATTCACTTTCCAACTGGGCCAGTTGATCCTCGTAGAGCATCTTCGAATCGTAGAGCAGCCGACCGATCAGTGTGCTTTTTCCATCATCCACGCTACCGCAAGTGATGAACCGAAGAAGCTCTTTTCTTTCGTGCTGAGCAAGGTAGGCATCGATGTCGGTTGCAATCAGGTCGCTTTGATGACTCATGTCTGTATTTTCTTGCGTTGATGGCCGCGATGAATCCGGGCCAGTTTACGGCGTTGCTTGTTGGGTTGTTGTCGAATCGATTGTTTTCTTCAGGCTCGTTTCGCATCACTGGATGCGAACTCGGCAGGACTCACGCCCGAGCAGCCGAACGCCCGCTCGCAGCGCTCCGCAGCCGCCGAGCCCGGCCGCCCACACGGGGCCGGACGTCTAGAAATATCCTTGCTTTTTCTTTTCTTCCATGCCTGCGCCTCCGGCATCCCGGTCAATCACGCGTCCCTGACGCTCGCTCGTCTTGGCCAGCAACATCTCCTGGATGATTTGCGGCAACGTGGTCGCGTCGGACTCAACCGCACCGGTCAGCGGATAACATCCGAGCGTCCGAAATCTGACTTGGCGAGTCTCGATTTTCTCACCCTCTTTCAATTGCAGTCGATCATCGTCGAGCATGATCAGCGTACCATCACGCTCGACAACCGGTCGGTCGGCGGCAAAGTAGAGGGGCACAATGGGAATCTTCTCAAGGTGAATGTACTGCCAGACATCCAGTTCGGTCCAGTTGCTCAACGGAAAGACGCGAATACTCTCACCCGGATTGACTTTGGTGTTGTACAGATTCCAGAGTTCCGGCCTTTGGTTCTTGGGATCCCAGCGATGGAATTTGTCGCGAAACGAGAAGACACGTTCCTTGGCGCGAGATTTCTCTTCATCGCGCCGGGCCCCGCCAAAAGCCGCGTCAAATCCGAACTGGCTGAGCGCCTGTTTTAAGGCGTCGGTCTTCATGACCTCCGTGTGCTTCTCACTATTTTCTGCCGGGTCGATTCCCAGCTTCCGGCCTTCTTGGTTGATATGGACCATCAAATCGAGGCCTAGCTCCCGCCGGGCGTACTGCTCGCGAAACTCGATCATCTGTCGGAATTTCCACGTCGTATCGACATGCAGAAACGGAAACGGCGGTTTATCCGGATAGAACGCTTTGAGAGCGAGATGCGTCATGACCGAGGAGTCCTTGCCGACCGAATAGAGCATCACGGGCTTGGAAAATTCGGCGGCCACCTCGCGGATGATATGAATGCTTTCGGCCTCCAGCAGCTTCAGGTGGGTGAGGGAGTATGCTGACATGGAATCCTTCGGGGAGAAAAGCGACTTTGGGGAAAAAGCAATCGAGACGATGAACTGGAGTGAATCGTATTGGTCCGGCTGACGCTGAACTAGGGGAAACTCAGCGAAGCGGTGCGCTCCGCTAGACGGGTGTCAGAGTGAGCATCACTTCCTCTTTTTTTGGCACTTCTCGGTCAGCGCCACCATCTGCTTACCAGGCTCCGCCTGGTAACTGAGTGACTGCAGGCTCTGCCTGCCACGGCTACGAGCCGTGGAGTGACAGATGACTGATCGCAGACGAGGCGGAGCCTCGAAGACAAGGCGTGCCAAGGCAGGAGCTTCGGCACGAGCCGCTGGTGTGGTGGACTTCACCGAGAAGTGTCCTTCTTTTTACTGAATTGTAAAATAACCGACTCGGAGTCCGTTCCTGGCATCGGATAGTCGGCGACCTTCCGCATTTCGATTCCGGCCAGCAAGCCGCGGTGCCGAGCATCGCCCCGCTCGGCTACCCATCGCGGACCTTTGATGGCCAGTAGACGATCGAAGCTGAGCCAATGCTTCTCTAGCCAGCCCAAAAGCTGGGAAATGCTGCCGACAGCTCGCGTGACCAAACTGTGAAACCGCAAATCCTCCAGAACGACCTGAGCGTGCGCCGCATGGACTGCGATGGGCAACTTTAACTCTTGAACCATGTCGTCCACAACACGAGATTTCTTGGCGACGCTGTCACAAACGCTGACCGTGAGGTCGGGCCGCAGGATCGCCAGGGGGACACCCGGCACGCCGCCGCCGGTTCCCACGTCCAGCACCTCCTCCCCGTCGACCAACAGCTCCGCCAGCCGGACGGTGTCGAGTAGATCCCGGCGGGCGAACAGATCGAAATCGGTATGTCGAGTGAGGTTGATTTTCGTGTTCCAGTGCCAGAGTGCTTCGCAATAGGCTTGCAGCTTCTCCACAGAGGCAGCCGGAATCTCCAGCCCCAGTCGCTCGGTTGCTTCTTGCAAGCTGCGGCTCGGTGCCAGATTGTGGTTTTGTTCAGTCAAGTCTTCCATCGCCGTGCTCTAGAGCGGTTGCCTTTCGCGTCGGAGGATTGGTGTTTGAAAATGGGGCGCCGCGTAGGCTAATTCGTGTCAGCTTGCTGAGTGCCAGTGGCTATCTGTGACTGGACTATCTTGCTAATGCGACAGGTACCTACGTAGGTTGCCGCCGGCTACTTTACGTCGGGCGACTGTTCGTCCAAGACCAACAATTCGACTTTGCGAAAATCAATGGGGTGGCTCTCGGACTGAAGCGAGATGTATCCCCCTTCCAGCAGCAAACCTCCCTGCTTGGCAGCCAACATCCGAGCGTGCTCATCACGCTCGTCCAATTGCGATTCGGAGTATTGCAAAACGACTTCACCATCGACGATGTGCCGGATCGTCCCGGAGCCTCGCACTTCGACTTCGACCGTCACCCACTGATCGCCATGGTAAGTCTTGGACGTCGAACTGGTACAATGCCGCTTGATCAGCTTGCCATCCATGACCACATTGGTGCCGGGCGTACACAGATTGGCGGTCGTGCGGGAATCCCGGCCATTGCCCCCAAGTAACTGAAGTTCGATGGAGGTCGGGAAATCCTGATCGACTGTCATCAGTTTTGGATCTTCGCAGTGCAGCATCATGCCACTATTGCGAATAGCCCATCCGGGGCCGCCGCTGCATTGCTCTCCCACGAATCGGTATTCAACACGCAGCCGGTAGTGCGAGTAGGGTTGTTCATAGAAGACGTGGCCGAACCTTTCGTCGAACTGTTCGTATTTATCAGCGTCATAACGAACTTTGAGCAGCCCATCCTCGGCGCGAAAGGTGTTGCCGTAGTTTTCACCCAGCTGGTGATATCGAATTTTGGGGGTCCAGCCGTCTAGGTTCTTGCCGTTGAATAGCTGAATCCACTTCGATTTTGGGCCAGCCGACTCCTGGCAAATCGCCGATGATGCTGTAAGGGCCAGGCCGCAGAACAGACTTATTGGTAGGAAGAGTCGCATAGTGTCTCACACCTCACATAATGGTGGCAGCGATCCATCCTTCTAGGGGTGGATCGCACCGGTCTTCAGTGGGTCCCGGAAGGCTGGATCAAACAGACTGCGTTGACCGATCAAACAGAATGGGCGTAAATATACTCCGAAGTTCCAGAATAGACATGCGGTGGCATGGTCTGGCATGATAGGAAGGTGATTTTAGTCCTGTCGACGAATGCCAGAGTTCTACCAAATCGTAAGGATGACTTGCATGCTAGTTCAATCGCAGCTGATCCATCGGGTCGGCCTGACACTGCTGATGGCACTGTGGGCGGCATTGCCCGCTAGCGTCCAGGCCCAAAGCAAAGGCAAGGGCGGCGGCCAGTTCGGCAGCTTTGGGTTTCCCGCTGCCGGCGGCGCCGCGAAGAATGCAACGTTTGAAGCCTCGTATGAACTTCAAAAGGGGAGCCGGGAGGGACGTGTCCGCGTCACCGCGTCGATCGCCGATGGATGGCACATGTACTCTGTTTCCCAGCCCGACGGTGGCCCCTTGCCGACCAAATTCAGTATCCAAGGCGAATCGGTGAAATTGGCCGGTCCTTTCATACCCGACCACAAGCCGGATGTGAGCGAATACGACGTATGGCCAGGCTTGCCGATCGAAGAGCACCATGGAGAGGTCACTTGGCTCGCGCCGATCGAGCTAAACGAGGATATCGCGTCGGAAAAACCGAGCCTGAAGCTGGTTGTCGATGGCCAGGTCTGCATGACCGACGGGGCTTGCGTCCCGGTACGTGAAGAGATCCAGGCTGGTTTTGCCGGTTTCTACGGAGAGAGCAAACGAGTCGAATCGTTTCGGGCCAACAAAACGCACGCTGTTTGGACGGCCGCGATCGAACCGGCTCAGGCGAAACCGGGCGAGTCGGCCGTCCTTACGTTAACTGCCAAGATAGATCCAGGTTACCACGTTTACCCATTCGTCGCCGGCGATGACGAAACGGCTTTTCGCACCTTGATCGTTGCCAAGACGAAGTCCGGGCTAAAATTCGGAGAGCCCGCGGCCGATGGCGAGATTCAGTACGATAGGCGGCTGGAGGATGAACCGATCGCCTACTATGCCGAATCGGTCCAGTGGAAAATCCCTATCTCGATTCCGGCGGATGCCCAGGAGGGCAAGTACCCGATTGAGTTGCTGCTGGGGTTCATGACTTGTGATGACAGGAGCTGTGATCCACCGAACGCAACGGCGATTTCCGGTGCGCTTATGGTCGGCTCCGACTCGCAGGCTCAGCCGGCCGCCATGGTCTTTGCCGAGGCCAAGTATCAGGAGGTCGCGTCGGCGCCGATGTTGACCAGTTGGATTGACGATCTTGGCGGCGGCGACAAGCCGGGTCAGGCGGAATCGCCTAAGAAGGCGGCCGGATTGGGGCTGGAACTCTGGATGGTATTCGCCGCGTTGGCCGGCGGTTTCATCCTGAATTTCATGCCGTGCGTGCTGCCCGTGATTGGATTGAAGCTGATGAGTTTCGTCAATCAGTCCGGCAACAACCACTCGCGCGTCGTGACTCTCAACCTGTCGTATGTAGCCGGTATCTTGTCCGTCATGTTGGTTCTGGCCGCAGCCAACGTGGGTGCCAAACTGGCTGGGGATGCTTTCGGATGGGGACAGCAGTTCACGCGGATCGAATTCCAGGTTCCGATGGCCGTGTTGATCTTTGCCATGGCCTTGAGCTTCCTGGGAGTCTGGGAGATCCCGATTCCTGGTTTCGCCATGTCCAGCAAATCGGGTGAGTTGATGGAGCAGGAAGGGCACGGAGGAGCGTTCTTCAAAGGAATTTTAACTACAGTCTTGGCAACGCCTTGCTC
>JANQJJ010000155.1 GCA_028281725.1 Pirellulaceae bacterium
AGGCAGGCCGCGCCGGTTCACCGGCCGCCTGGCCGCTGCTTGCCTCTCTGGCGATCGCGCTGAGCGTGATGCTGATCTGTTGGTTTCTCACCCGAAGTCGAACCGCCTACGTCGCCGTGCTGGTGGCCCTGGGATACTGGGCGGCCAGCAGCTGGTTAGCCGGACGTGGGCGAGGGCTCTCCGGCAACGGTCGCGGCAGACCGTCGAAGCAGCTGGGGTATGGCGGTGGGATTGTCGTCGCTTTAGGTGCCGCCGGATTGGTCTGGCTATTTCGCAACGATCGACTGGTACTGCTGGAAGCTCCCAAGAGCATTGCCTACCGCCTGGAATACTGGATAGCGACGCTCGCGTTGCTCCGGGACCATGGATTGTTTGGCGTCGGGCTAGGCAACTTCCAGAGCTACTATCCGCGATACAAGCTGGAGATTGCCAGTGAGACGATCGCGGATCCCCACAATTGGCCACTGGACATCGCCGCGACTCTCTCGATTCCGATTGCGTTGGTGGTCGTGCTATGGATCGCCAAGAACCTGTTTCGCTCCGGGCTAGCGGCTCACGCAGACGAGCGAGCACCGGCCGGCTTCCCGCTCAGCGGTCTGGCGGTCTGGGACCAGTCGCTGTCGCTTAGTTTGCTGCGAGGAGCCGCGTTGGGCGGGGTGGTGTGCGGGGTGCTGGTCGCGTTGTTGACAGGCCTCGATCTCGAGGCAACCCTCATTGGCTGGATAGCGGCTGCCATCATCGGCCTGCTCTTGTGGCCGGCGGTTCAGACGCTCGCTGAAGAAGGCTCGCGGTGCTGCCGATCCGCCGCGGTGGCCATCGTCGTCTGCCTGCTCGCCAGCGGTTCTTGGCAGGCATCAGGCATCGCCGTCCCGCTGCTCGTCCTGCTAGCGGTGAGCGATCCGGCAAGACGTTCGACACGGCCTCCTGCATCCCGCCTGCGAGTTTGGGGGGTGATTGCCCTGCCCTTGCTCGGTCTGGCAAGCTTCGCGATCCAGAGCTGGCAGCCCGTGACCACAGGTTGGGCACAAATCCAGCAGGCCCAAAGAGCACGCAGTCTTCAGGAACGCCTCTCGCTAACAGAGGCTGCCATCGAAGCCGACCCATTGGATACTGCGCCCATCGGCTCGCTGGCCCAAACACGGGTCATGATGGCCGAACTGTCACCTCCGGAGCTGTTTAGCCGCCGCGCTACCGAGGCCTCCGCGACTCTGGAGCGTTGGCTTGCGGCGGACTCAGCCAAACATTTGAACTGGCAAATCGCCGGCGACTTCATGCTGGATTTGGCCGCTGCGGCTGACCGAAGAGGCCTGGCCCCGCAGCCATGGCTGGAAAAATCAGCCTCCCTCTACTCTGAGGCGGTTCGTCGATACCCTAGTAGCGTCCAGTTGAGAGTCCAGCTGGCGTCGGCCAGCGCGCTTCTGGGGCGAGGGGCGGCATGCCGCGAGCAACTTCAGCAGGCATGGCGATTGAGCGAGCAGACCCCCCACGCCGACAAAAAGCTCGAAAGTCAGCTAATATGGTTGCCGTTTCTGCCCGAGGGTGCGGAGCTACCGTATAACAATTCCCGTTGGGTTCCCGCAGAACCTTTGGCCAATTGGCTGCGTAAAAATGCAGGTTAACGTTGGAGCCCATCTTCTTCTACTATTGCCGGATAACTCATCTCAAAGCCCTTAAATCATGGTCCGAATTCTCATTACCGTCATTGTCGCCGCTATCGCGGGTCTCGCACTGGGACGCATGCAATCCTCATCTTTCTCGAACAGGTTTGAAGAACGGTTTGCGGGCTCTCGCGTCTCTATGGCAGAAACTCGAGGCGAGATCACCAAGGAACAATTGGAGCAACAGCAGCAGACCGGCGGCAGCCCCAAGCTGGAGGTCATCGGCGGAACGGAGTATGACTTCGGAACCATGCGGCATGGCGAAACCATGAGCCGAGAGTTCATCTTTCGTAACATTGGAACGGGACCACTGAATCTCGATATGGGCGGTTCCACCTGTAAATGCACGGTGGGAGATCTCGACCAATCGATCCTCCAACCCGGCGAGCAGACGGTCGTCAAACTGACTTGGACGGCCCAATCGATCATCGCCGACTTCGGTCAATCCGCGACCGTGATCACCACCGACCCGCAAAATACGGAGGTTCGCCTGAGGGTCAGGGGACAGATCGTAGACAGCTTCGTTGTTGAACCAGGATTCATCGCGTTGGACGACGTCCCGGCATCGGAAGGGGTCACCCGGGTCTTTCACGTATTCTCGTATCTCGAAAAATCAGAGACGCTGACAGACTTCCTATGGACAAACGAGAACACGGCTGAATTTGTGAAGATTGATTTCAAACAGGTAGATGTCGATCCAGCGAAATTCCCCAAACACAGGCAGGCCCTGCGAGCCTACGAGGTCACGCTGTCTCTTCAGCCCGGCCTGCCCATCGGTCCCCTAAATTCGCGAATTCAGTTTTCTACCGACCAGGGCGACGACGTTGGCCGCCTGGATGTGCCAGTCGAGGCGCATGTGGTTTCAGACATCTCACTGTTCGGTGGCGACTCTTTCAATGCGAAATTGAGTATCGTCCAACTTGGCAACGTCCAGTCTAGCCAAGGTGCTTCGGTGACCGTCATGTTGGCGATCCAAGGTAGCCAGCGCGATTCGATCGTACCGGAAATCGTATCCGTAAAACCTGCCGAATCCCTCAACGTCCGGATCGGCGAGCCGCGAACAGGCCGGCGGCGGACGACGTTCCCAATCCATTTCGAGGTTCCCATGGGTGCGCCAGAAGCCTATTATCCTGGTAACTCTAAAGATTCGTTCGGCAAGGTCCTTGTCAGAACGAACCACGAAATTGCTCGGGAAATACCGATTTACGTACGTATGGTGGTAACCGACTAGACACCAAACTTCATTCACTCATGGTAGGGGATTCACAGTGGGCGAGCATGTTCGCTTTCCAGCCGGACTGGGCACACTCGGACTGGGCACAATCAGTCTCATACTGCTCGCGACCAGCTTCACCGGCTGTGACAACAACGTCCCGTCTGCCGTAGCCAACAAACCGGCCGAGCCAGCCGAAGATGCTCCGGCCAGCGCGGCGAGCGCCGGTCGTCATGCCGATGATGACGACGGACCGGAACTCGATGCCCATGCGGTCAATGAAGACGGACTGATTGTTCTGGGCGGTTCCGAACCGGAGTCGCCTGATGCCGCTACCTCTGATGCATCCGGCAAACCACTTGGCGACGCCGTTGACGAGAATCCCCTACCGCCCATCGATGCTCCGGAAGGCACACCGACACTCGCCTCTGCCCAAAAAACATCAGGAAAGCCAGCCGCTCTGCCTAGCGGCGCCAATGTGGCCAGCGAAGCGGATCGGAATCAGCAGATTGCCACCCAGTGGCCACAACCTCAAGCCGTATTGTTTGTCTCAGGGCAACAACACGGCTACCTGGAACCGTGCGGCTGTACCGGCCTGGAGAATCAAAATGGCGGACTGATTCGGCGAGACACGCTGCTGACCGAGCTCAAAGAACGTGGTTGGGACGTGGTGCCGATCGATGTTGGAAATCAGGTCAGACGGATTGGCCGCCAAGCTGAGTTGAAATTCCAGACCACCGTCGAATCCTTCAAGACGATGGGCTATCAGGCAGCCACCCTGGGCATCGACGACCTCAAGCTATCCAGCGTTGAGTTGCTGCAATTGGCGGGTTCCGATGGTCTGAATCAATCGCCGTTCCTGTCTGCCAATGTCACGATTTTCGATCCGTCGTTTTTTCCCAGCCACCGGATCGTAGACGCTGGTGGGCGCAAGATCGGCATCACGGCCGTCCTGGGAAGCGAGTTCGAGTCCGAAATTCAAAGCGATGGCGTTGAATTTTTCGACCCCGTGGAGAAACTCAACTTGGTTGTGGCCCAGCTACAGGAGGCGGGTTGCGATTACGTCGTCCTACTGGCGCATGCGTCGATCGAAGCGTCTGCCGCAATCGCTCGGCAGGTACCGGGCCTGGATCTCGTGGTGACCGCGGGAGGATTCGGAGAGCCAACTCTTCGGCCCGAACCGATCGATGGCTCCAGCGCTGTGATGGTTCAAGTCGGCGTCAAAGGGATGTACGCAGGCATTGTCGGTCTGTTTGACGACGTCGAGAATCCGGTTCGCTACCAGAAGATCGCTATTTCCTCTCAGTTTAAAGACTCGCGGCGCATGCTCGATGAGTTTGCACTCTACCAGCAGCGACTCGAAGACGCCGGCTTCGATGGACTGGGCATCAACCCGATTTCCCATCCAACGAATCGCAAGTACGTCGGTAGCGAGACATGCGGTGACTGTCACACAACGGCGTACGAGATTTGGGAGAATTCTCCTCACGTCCATGCCACCGAATCGATCGTGCATCCACCGAATGATCGCGGTGGAGTTCAAAGGCACTTCGATCCGGAATGCATTAGCTGTCATGTCACCGGCTGGAATCCGCAGGGATTTTATCCCTACGACACCGGTTACTTGAACCTGGAGGTCTCTTCCCACTTGACCGGAAGCGGTTGTGAGAACTGCCATGGTCCAGGTGGCACACATGCAGCGGCCGAATTGGGCGACCTGGAAGCGGACAATGACTTACTGCTTCAGCTGCGGGAACAGATGATCCTTCCACTCGATAAGGCTCGTGACAAATGCCTCGAGTGCCATGACTTGGACAATAGCCCCGATTTTCACGTCAAACCGTTCGAATGGTATTGGGACCAAGTCAAGCACTACGGCAAAGATTAGAGGCGACTTGCCCGCCCAGCATCACGACAACTCGGCGGCCTGCGATTCCATAAACTGCAGAGCTTTGTCGCTGATATCCTTGCGGCACCACGAACCGGACCAACGCACTTTTTGGACTGCCGTGTAGGCGTTGAGCTTGGCGACGGAAATGCTCTCGCCCAGCGCGGTAACTCCCAGCACACGACCACCATCGGTCAAAACCGTATCGCCGTCGAGTCGGGTGCCGGCATGGAAAACCTTGACGTCCGGCAGTTCGTCAGCCGCATCCATACCGGTAATGGGCCGCCCCTTCTCATAGTCACCCGGATATCCCTGGCTGGCCATCACAACGCAGATGGCTGGTCTGGGATCCCACTGGGGAGGATCGATCTGATCGAGCGTTTGATCGACGACTGCTTCGAGAATGTCGACCAAATCACTTTTCAGACGCATCAGCAGGGGCTGGCATTCCGGATCACCAAAGCGGCAGTTGTACTCGAGTATCTTCGGACCCGCTTGCGGCGTCAGCATCAGCCCCGCGTAGAGCACACCGCGAAACGGTTTCCGATTGCGTTTCATCGTATGCACCGTGGGCACCAGGACGTGCTCTTCGATCCAGGCCAGTAGCGCATCGTCCACCATGGGAGTCGGACAGTAGGCCCCCATGCCACCCGTATTAGGCCCTGTATCCCCATCAAATGCAGGCTTGTGATCCTGGGCGGGTGGTAGCGGCAAGATCGTACGACCATCGGTAATCGCCAGCACGCTTGCCTCTTGGCCCTCAAGCCGTTCTTCGATGATCATCTGCACGCCGGCAGAACCAAACTCTTTGCGCCGGGCAATGCGATCGATGGCTTCGAGCGCATCATGGCGCCGCTTGCACACGATCACCCCTTTGCCGGCCGCCAAACCATCGGCTTTGACGACGACAGGACAACGATCCCGTTCGCCTGGAAAACGCCCCTTGATAAACCGCATGGCATCATCCGGATCGCGGAAGACCTGGAAGTCCGCTGTCGGCACGTCGGCCTGACGAAGCAGGTTCTTGCAAAAAGCCTTGCTACTTTCCAGCTGGGCCGCCGCTTGGGTCGGGCCAAACACTCGCAGTTTCTCCGAATCGAACGCATCGACGACTCCCAGAGCCAGCGGTGCTTCGGGGCCTACCACAGTCAGATCAATTTTTTCGGACTTGGCGAACTGGACCAAGCCGGCGATATCATCCACTGCGATGGGTACATTGACGGCATCTCGTGCGGTACCGGCATTGCCCGGCGCAACAAAAACCTCCTTGACGCGGGAGCTCTGCTGGATCTTCCAGGCCAGCGCGTGTTCGCGGCCGCCATTGCCAATGATGAGTATCTTCATTTGCGATTCATTGATCGAAAAGAACGGTTGTCAAGGGCTGCGCACTGAGCCCGATGGAGCGTAACGCGAATGGGGCAGGCGGATGGCACGTCCATCACGCCGCCAGACGCTCTGCGGCGGTAGGCTCCGGATTGTAGGATGAATTGCCATGCCTTGAAACCCTCTGGCGCGACCCTGCTTTGACGACACCGGCTCGGTTGAGACATAATTGAGGGTTCCTCGGCGGTGGTCCCGTGGCCACCGGATCCATCGGACCGGCGTGTATCGCCGGCGCGAAGGCGCCCGATCTGAAGAGCATCGGAACAACCAGAAAATGACAAGAAATGCACAAAGTTAATAATGGCGGTGGCTGGGCGGCGATTCGATACACGTTCAAGAAAGCCCGTGAAGCAGGCGGAATATGGAAGCTCTACCAGGCCCTGCGGAGTAAGAACGCGTGCAAGACATGCGCCCTGGGAATGGGTGGTCAGGCCGGTGGAATGGTCAACGAACGCGGCTCCTTTCCCGAGGTTTGCAAAAAGTCGATTCAGGCGATGACCTCCGACATGCAACCGGCGATTACGGCCGATTTTTGGGAGCGCCACAGCGTCGCCGAGTTGCAAACCTGGACGCCGCGCCAACTGGAAACGTCCGGGCGGTTGATCCAGCCTGTCTTGTACACGCGGGGAGCGACTCATTTCAAAACGACGACCTGGACCGATGCCCTGGAGCGTATTGAGAAACGTCTCGCGTCGCTGTCGCCGGAGGAAACGTTTTGGTACTTCAGCGGCCGCAGCAGCAACGAAGCTGGCTTCCTGCTCCAGCTGGCAGCTCGCCTGTACGGGACCAACAATGTCAACAATTGCAGCTACTATTGCCATCAAGCCAGCGGCGTGGGCCTCAATCAGTCCCTGGGTACCGGCACGGCTACGGTGACGCTCGACGATCTCGAGCTCAGTGACCTGGCAATCATCATTGGTGGAAATCCCGCCAGCAACCACCCCAGGTTAATGACGTCACTAAACCACTTGCGACGCAGGGGTGGCAAAGTCATCGTGATCAATCCAGTTCGGGAACTAGGGCTACGAAAGTTCCGCATCCCGAGCGACTGGCGAAGCATGCTGTTTAGCGCCGAAATTGCCAGTCACATCTTCCAGCCACATATCGGCGGCGATCTGGCCTTGCTCAGCGGAGTCGCCAAAGCCGTGGTAGAGCAAGGTGCCGTCGACGAATCGTTCGTCAACAATCATTGCCGTGATTCGGCGGAATACTTCCAGTGGCTAAGCCAAATTGCGTGGGAAGAGCTCGAGTCAAAGAGTGGAGTCAGTCGGCACGAGATCCAAGAAATCGGCAGGCTGTACGCCAACTCGAAGGCCACGATCTTCGGTTGGACGATGGGCATCACGCACCACGTGCATGGCGTCGAGAACGTCAGGGCCATTGTCAACCTGGCCTTGCTGCGTGGCATGGCGGGCCGCCCGGGCGCCGGGCTGATGCCCATTCGCGGGCACTCCAATGTGCAAGGCATTGGCTCGGTTGGCGTGACCCCCAAGTTGAAAGATGCCATCTTCGACGGACTGCAGAACCACTATGGGTTGCGACTCCCGACGACTCCAGGCCTGGATACGATGGCCTGCATGGAGGAGGCGCAAAACCGAAGACTTAAGGCAGGGATTTGCCTGGGCGGCAACCTGTTCGGCTCCAATCCCGATGCCACGTATGCTCGCGAGGCACTCAGCAATCTCCAAATGCTGGGGACGCTCAGCACCACACTCAATACCGGACACGTTCATGCACTGGCCGATGAAACTCTGATCTTGCCTGTTCTTGCTCGCGATGAAGAACCGCAACCGACAACCCAGGAGTCGATGTTTAATTTTGTTCGTCTCAGCGACGGTGGCAAATCGCGCCTGCCGGGTCCTCGTAGTGAGATTCAAGTCATCGCGGAAATCGGCAAGCGAATTGTCGGTGACTCCGAAGCTGTTTCGTGGGCAGACATGGCGCAAGCCGGTACGATTCGCGACTGGATTGCAACCGTGGTACCCGGCTACAGCCCGCTGCGTGACATCGATCAAACGAAGACCGAGTTTCAGATCGCCGGACGGACGTTCCATGAGCCCAAGTTTTCGACACCGGATGGAAAAGCGGTCTTGCATCGTTATGAGCTACCCGATCTAGCCGGGACTGGAGACAAGCAACTGAGGTTGATGACCGTGCGTAGCGAGGGACAATTCAACACCGTTGTATATGAAGAGGAAGACCTGTACCGTGGGCAAGAACGTCGCGACCTGGTACTCATGCATCCCGACGACCTCAAGCGTTTGGGGCTGGGCAGAGACCAACCGGTGACGGTGCGTAGCGAAGTGGGCGAGCTGTCCGGCTATTTGGCTCGTGCCTTCGATGACATCAAACCTGGAAATGCGCTCATGTATTACCCCGAAGCCAACGTGCTGGTACCTCGCACCTTGGACCCCCAGTCAAAGACTCCCGCCTTCAAGGCGGTTGTCGTGACGGTGACTCCCGCTTGATTGACCAGGTCCAACGAATACTTCTGGCGGAGCGGTCGGCGACAATGGACTTTGGGGGGTGACTGCTGGGTCAGGTTCACGGCAGCGTCATCGGGTTGCCTCAGTCCCCCGCCCCATGCCCCTCTTTTATAGGGAAAAATGGGGAAACCGAGCCCAGGCCGTCGGCGGCTCCATTGGGAAATGTCGTTGCTGGCGTGTACAATATCGGAATTCGCAGATTGCACAGAACCTCCCACCCCAACCAGGCTATTTTTGTAGCCGGTGCGGTTTGCGCCCCTTCCTGGTTTTACTATGGGTTCCTTGACTTACACCGTGGCGGTTAGGACCATACGTCTGTCAAAACAAAAAAACTTGTCTCGGCCTTGCCAGGTGCTACCAATTCACCTGGGCGCTGTGAGGGCCGACCAGAATAACTCGCGGAGAAAAGCATGAAGAAATTAATGAGTTTTATTACCCTAGCAGGCTTGTTGGGCATACTCGGATGCGGCCAGTCGAGCGACTCGACCACTCCCGACCCCCAACCGGACGCTGACCCCTCCGCCCTATCACCAGCCCGAGGCGACCTGCCTCACTACGTTCAAGCTGAGTCAAAACTTGCGACGCTACGAGCCAAGTTCGTCTACGGCGGCAAACCACCTGCTCGAGAGAAAATCGACGCCAGTAAAGACGCTTACTGTGCCAATCTCGATGTCCTGTCGGAAAAAATGCTCGTTGGAGAAGATGGCGGCATTCAAAACTTGGCAATCTTCCTGGATGAGCGACGCAGCAAAGTGGATATTCCAGACAGCCAGAGACAGGCTCCCGATGTACCCGTTGAGCTCGACAATCGAGGCTGCATATTTGTCCCCCACGTGTTCATCGCTCGCCCGGGACAAACCATCCAGGTGCTCAACAGCGACCAAACAGGTCACAACGCCAACTTCAACTTCTTCAAGAACACTCCCGTCAACTACCTGATACCCGCGGGTGGTCAAAAAGCAGTCAAACCCGAA
>JANQJJ010000170.1 GCA_028281725.1 Pirellulaceae bacterium
TCCAGCGATCGTTTATTCGTTTCGACTTTGGGTTCGCAATCTATTCGTACCAAGCGCTCAATTGGATGTCTTAGAGGAAGCCTGCTCAACGAAATTGCACAATGCCTCAGCAGGCAATGCGTAGCTTCGTACCCGACTGTTACGGGCAATATTTAGTCCGACGAAACTGCCATCGAGATCAAACAACGGTCCGCCACAATCGTCGGGCTTAAGATCGGCATCGTGCGTAAAGACCTCGCGGAACCCATCGCGACGGCTGCTCTTTGGCATTTGATCTGCCGCATGATCTGAGTATTCGGGCGGCGCATCCAGTGTGATTGATTTTGTTAACTCATCATCGTCGCGCCTAAGCGTTGCCGAAATGGTTGAATTCGGGTCAACCTTGAACAAGAAGGCACGCATGTCTCGTTGTGAACGGATGATGGTATCGTTCAGTTTGGTGATGATGTCACCAGCATGCAGACCCGCTCGTTCCGCGGCGCCGTCTCTCGTGACTTCGCTCAACAGTGCGCCTTTATTCTTCTGGTAAGTCTTCGGCACGACACCGAGGTACCCGCGGCTGTATCTTTGCTGCGAACGGAACGCTGGACTGCCGACGATGCTAACCACCCCTCCACTGTCGTGGCTCGGAGATAGCAAAAACGCGCCGACGGAATGTTCGAGCGCCCCCGCGCCGAATTCAATTCCATGCTCCTGCACTGAGGGGGCCTTTAGCAGCACGAGGTCAACTGCAGGGTCACGGTACAAAACACTGAGAGGTAGAGATTCACCATCGACCAAGATTGTGGGAATTTGGCCGACGGCCGAGCTCTTACTGACCACCCACTCGGTTCCCCGGATGCGAGTGCCAACGATAGAACGCGAACCCGTATTCCCAAACTCGCTGATGATCTCGACACACGCATCATCCAGTTCAGCTTCCAGCTCGGCCAGATGCTGCGTCAGGCTCACCGCCTCAGTGAATTCCGGTGGTTTAGTCGCAGTGGGATAGTCCTCTTCTGGCAGCGGTACTTCCGGCGCGCCTTCTCGCTCTATATCAAAGTCTGCGGCCAGCTTGATCGCCTCATCGGCTCGCATCAAATCCACTTGGATTGTCTCAGCGCCCTGGTCTCGCGCGGCGACCAGCGCCTTGCGTAGGTCCCTCTTCGACTTCAAAGCGCTGCCATACACTTGCAACAGTACATCGCCGGTTTGGATGCCGATCTTAGACGCCAGCGTCTCTTCTCCGACCATGTCGATTTTGAGCCCTTCAATCGTACGCCGGTCCTTGCTACTGCGGGCAATCGAACACCGCACGCCGAGAATTGGCCTTGGAGGGCCGGACTCCACAAACCGCGATTCTCGGTTGAGTTCGTTCCAGAAGTCTCGGTATACGTTGATGGGAACTTCGTAGTTTCGGTTCATTGAACGGCCAATGCGGGAGTGAATACCAATTACGTGGCCGTTCAGATCGAACAGAGGCCCACCAGAGTCACCGGGCTCCATCAATACAGAAGATTGCAGCATGCCGTTCCTGGTGACTGAGCGAACGACACGACCAAATCGCGCTACTGGCTCCACGCCAGCCCTCTGTCCGCCCGGGTAGCTCAGTCCGATGCAGGGTTGATTCCTTTCGAGCGACGAGGAGTCGCCCATTGGTGCGTAGGGGAGATTCGCGCCAGGGTTGGATATCTTGATCAGCGCGCAGTCGACTCGAGAGTTGGCCCCCTTGCCGACTCCGCGAATACGACGCCCGTCGGGCAGAGTGATCCGGTAGGAAGCTCCTGGTGTAACGGCATGACCAGCGGACAGCACGTGGCCTTGGGGGCTGACAATCACCCCACTAAAACCCGACCCACGGCCCGTTATATGGACAGCAGCGGGGCGGACGCGGTCGATCGTTTGCAAGACTTCTTTTTGCAGCGACGGCAGATCGAGCTTCTCATTGCTTGCTACCGCGAGGAACGCCGAATTGAGCGACAGGCCTAGGGCAAGGGTTAGCAAGGTTCGTCTAGGAAACATCGTGGCTCTCATGATTATGGATTCCTGAGATGGTGCGGCAGGGAGCCTCTCCCGCGCAGCGCACCTCCTTTTTAACCGGTGCGCCTGCTCCTCGGTGTCCATCTCGTGGCGTTTTTTCAAGATTCTCACTCCTGCGGCCGGCAAAAAGCTCATCAACATACGGACCTTACCACCCGATCTAGGCTCCAGATCCAGTTAGCGCTAGGGGTAAGAAGCCGAGTCGCCGTACAAATAGACAGAAAAAGCTTGCCCGCGGCGGGCGAATTGGGTGTGCCACTGCCTTCAATTCGCTTGTTCCCTAACGTCTGCGTCGGCTTGATCAACCGCTCGCTCGGACTAACGTGCAGAGTTGCGTGCGGTGAGCGCGACCTCCAATCGCTATGCGGACCGCTGGACGACATGGAAACCGGAGGCAAGTTACGCCCGGTTTTCTGTCATTCGGATACCGCCTCAGCCCTAGACGCCGCCCGGGCATTACGGGTGGCACGAAGTAGCTGAGTTGTACACAAGAATGGGGACATAGCTGCAAGTTGGAAAGAGCACTTGAGCACCTAGGCCGAGGTATATTCAGCGTCGAAGCGAGTGGCCTCACTCTAGTCGGTCGCGATGACCTCTGTCCAAGCCAAAGAGCCGCATGCAGGTTGTCGGCTTATTCGTGTTGTCCTCTATTTCAAAACGGGACCGACGACCTTCTCTCCGTTCGTCGTGAGGATTTGAAAGTGATGGATGCCGGCTTTTTGGCCGTCGGTGTAGGTCCAC
>JANQJJ010000219.1 GCA_028281725.1 Pirellulaceae bacterium
GATCAACTTGGCAGCCCGCCTGTACTCCGATTCACCCGACTTCTCGCGGGCCATTCGCCAAATCCGCTGAGCCGTGCAGGCCTCATGCCACGCCCGAAGCACTTGCCTGTGAGTGCGAGTCGCGCGGACGTGTGGCGTCTGCCGCCAACGTTTTTCAACGTGAAACAGGCAAAAAGACGCTACTTACTTGAATCCTCCACCCTAACCGGGGAAGGCGTCCATAGAAGCGGGCTCAATCACCGAAGCGATCCGTCAGATCCCCCGCGGAATCGAACTGCAGCTGGCTAGGCTGCGAAAGCACTTCCAGAGCGGAGTCCTGTCGGGCTTGCGAGTAAAAAAACTCACTGCACTCGACCTCCTCTAAGCTAAGCGTATCGCGAATCCACATCGCGGGCACCTGGTGCGGAGGGATATAGCCGGCCAACTGGCAAGCAACCCGTAACGCTTCCCGATCGGTATCGAAATCAATCGGCAACATCGCACCGGTCACATGGCTGGCGGTGATACAGTTCATGCGGGTTACCTGTCGATCCGCCGTCTCAATCACTCGGCGGTGACACAATTCCGCCAGTCCGATACCGGATGCATTGCCATGGGTCTGAGCGGTCAGGCTACGAACATAGATATGATGGATGTCGGGTTTTTCGCCCGCGATGGCCGCGTGATCATTCCGCTTTCGTCCGACCACGTTGGTATCCATTCCAGTCCCCGAGATGTTTTTGCCGATCTGATCCACGATCAACAACTCGCTCCGATCGAACGGAAGTTGCGGCATCCAACTTTTTACCTTCCTCAACAAATCGGGCTCGCGCTGCTCGATCTCATCGGGTAGAACTCCGACGATCTGCGCGGTTTCCTCGTAGGCATTCTCGAGAATGGCTAAGCCGCCCAAGATGTTGCATCGCTGAATGACCACCTGGGCAACCGAGCGTACGATCTGATCGAATGAATAATTGACGATAGCTCGATGGTAGACTTCAGCCCCCTTTTGCTTGCCGAGTCCGATGAGCATCATTTTCATCAGCCCGCTTTCGATTTCGCCTGCAAACCGCGTATGCGGCTTGATACGATTGACGACCAAGACATGGTCGGCCTCTAGCGCGTGCCGGTCAAAGTAGACGGGAAATCCTTCCGCGGCGGTACAGAGTTTCTCAACTTCCATTGAACTGCGAATCGGGCAATCCATACTCGGCTCAGTAACGCCTAGACCGCGGAGCACGTCCAGTTGTCCAGCCGCCGTGGCGCCGCCATGGCTTCCCATCGCTGGGACGATGAAGGGCAGGGCACCGCGTTGTTTCAAGAAATCGACACATGACCGCGTGACCTGCGCAATGCCGGCCACCCCGCGACTTCCGACCGAGATGGCGACCGACTTGCCACCGAGTTCCTGACCACAGCACTTGCGCAACTCGTCATGGACGCTGGCAGCAATGTCTTCAACACGCGGCCTGGGAAACGACTGCCTGACGCGAAAGAAACGGGGTAGTTCGTCAGGAGCGATCATTTTTTGTCTGCGGGTTTCGATGAGTCTTTCGATTGGGCCGCCTTGAACTCATTCAGTTGTACCTTCATTTGACGCTCATATGGCGATAGCTTGACGGCCTGACTTTGAACCCGAATCGCCTCTTGGATCTGTCCAGCGGAGAAATAGCAGCGGGCCAGGGTGTCGAGATACGTTGGCTCGTCAGGCAACAACTCCAGCGACCTCTGGCTTAGTTCGATCGCTTCCTCAGGATGCGCGTTGCATTTACTCAGCAACCAAGCCAATTGATTACAGGCCATGGCCAGTTCCTTGGTCGCGTTGGCCCGCAGCATGCGGTTCGTCGCCTTGGACATATCCTCTTCCGCCTTGACCACCTGGATGCGGTAGGCGTGCGACATTTCCTCGAATGCCTCTTGAAAGTGTTGGCGAAAGGGCCCGTCGCCAGCAACCTGCCCCATGGCAATCACGACATCCGGATTGGGCTCAGGAATCTCGACCTGGTACGACTTGAGCAGGTTCTGTTGCGCTGCCGAGACGTCACCTCGATCGATGGCAGCGAGTCCTTCATAGAAGTAGTAGTTGGAAACGTAGGACAGCGGATCGAAGTACTGAAATGGGCCGTTGGCCGCATTGGCCTTCGGGTTCTGCTCCACGGCTTCCGCGACCGGCTGGAGAACGCCCGCCGCCTCAGAATGCTCGCCGCCAAGCCACAAAAAATAAGAGAATTCGCCGCGAATTTGCATTTCAATCCGCTCGGAGACGTCCAGGGACAACGCTGTGCCGTACTCCTTCTTTGCCCATGCGAACAAACCCCTGTCAGAGAGGAACTGGGCGACCGTGTACCTTTGGCTGGCTTCCAGTTCGACCTTTTTTTCGGCCGCAACGTTTTCCAGTCCTTTGATCTGAGCATCGATCATCCGGCTGGCTTTCGCGGCCGTTTGCTGCGCGGCCTGACCGTCTCCGGTTCGTAGAAAACTCGCCGCCAACAAGTAGGCCAACTGCGGCTGATGATCAAAGTGATCTTGAAATCTCTCGGCCAGACTGGGCACCAGTTCCGGTAGTTCTGCGTCGAGTGCCCAGTTCACCGCCTGTCTGATCGGCAACGGGCGAGCTCGAACGAGATCCAAACTCGGCCGTACGATCTCCAGGGCCTCGGTTCGGTCCACTTTGGCTGTCAGCCAACCACCCAGCCACCGATAAAACTGGAGCACCAAGGCGCGCCCCTCTTCGCTGGCATCGGCCTCAGCCAGTTGATGTTCCTTCCAGACAAGCTGTTTCCAGCGCTCGGGATAATCCACGTTGTCACTGGCGACCAATTCGTCGGCAAGCGTCGAAAGCCACGTCGTAGCTGGACGTCCGCTTTTGCCGACAGCCAGCTTAATTGACCTTGGCAAGGCATCCTCTCGCGGCTCTGGGAGGCTGGATATCTTCTCCATCAGCTGCAGTGCGGCTAACTTCGACAGGCGTTCACTACTCTCGAAACGAGCGAGTCGGCACAGGGCCAGCAGCGCGTCTTCGGAGCCTTCGCTAGCCAACTGCTGCAATCGACTCTCGCGCGCCGTCTCATCGACGGTGTTATAGTCCTTCAGCAGGCGACGGACGCCGACCGAATCGGTCTCGAGCCACCAGATGACGTCTTGGCTACGGATCAGGTATCTGGCTAATCTGACAACTTGAATGTTGGGATGCTTGTCTCCAGCCTGCCTGAGCTGCTCAAAGGCAGCCAGCCCGATTCGCTCTAGTTCCCACTGAGCGTTGACCCGGCGGTGATAATCCTCATCGGCCAATTGCTCGATGAGCACGCCAATACGGCGCTGAAGATCCGCATCCGATTCGCCGACCGCCTGAGCTACCAATGGGGTGTTAGGCCAACAGACGGCCAACACGCACACGCAAAACAGACGGGGTAAGAAACCTTGCATCAAAGCCCTCTACGTCAATCTCCTCAAGGCACGTCGATGGGTCCAGCGCCGATGAGCAGCATGCCTATCAAGACATGATGCTCTAGGCCGACGGTGCGCCGGGACGGAGGCCACTACTTCGAACCGAGCTGATCTTCGATCTTGGAAATCAGTTTCTTGTCATCCGGCTTCGTCCGGGGCTCAAAACGTGCGACAACGTTACCGTCACGGCCCACTAAGAACTTTTCGAAATTCCAGCTCACCTCGCCGCTTCCCTTCGGCTTGGTATCCAGGCTCGTCAGGTACTTGTAAAGATCACAGGCATCCTTTCCGTTAACGTCCACCTTCTCAAACATATCGAAGGTCACGCCATACTCCTGAGAGCAGAACTCGGCGATCTCTTTGGAGCTTCCGGGCTCCTGTTCTCTAAATTGGTTGCAGGGGAAACCGAGGATCACCAGCCCCTTGTCTTGGTACTTCTCGTAGAGACTCTGCAATCCCGCATACTGGGGTGTCAGGCCACAGCGGCTGGCGACATTCACCATCAGCACGACTTTGCCCTGATAGTCCTTCAGGTCGACCTTCTTGCCCTCGAGAGACTTCATCGAATAGCTCAGCGCCTTGGCCTCGCCGTCCGGCTTGTTCTCCTCGGCAACCACGTTTGTCATCAGCAAACCCATTCCCAGCAATACGAGCAAGCGTTTCATCACAGCCTCTTCCTACTTTCTCATTCTTAAAGTTGATAGGCACCCAAATATTTGCGGAGGGCAAATGTCCCCGCAGTATCTTCAAGCAATCAAAGTAGCAGTCTGGCACTTTGATTCTATATCTTGTGGACCACTGACGTCTCAATTATAGCGTGATGGTGAGCGTGTGTTGAGCGCAATGCCGGCGAGTGTAAAATCCTTCATAACTATTCATTTATTACGTTTTGTCCCGGAAATGGCCCTATGTCTGATCTCAATCCCGTGGACAACTATCTCCATGGCAGCTGGGAAGCGCTGGGCAACGGAGCTCCGGCATTGGTGGCTCTCGCTCAGCTATGTAGCGACCGCTGGGTACGCAGTCCGCAGGCAGCCAGCGCTTCGGAAGTCCCCGAGCTCTCCCCGGAAGCTCAGGCCATTCTGTTCGCCGCCAGCCAGCGAGGCATCATTGAGATTCGCGCAGTAAACTCCGCCTTCGATGCCGCAGCTCGCTTATTGGCCGTCTACGTCGAGTTGACCGATGAGAGAACGATCGCGTTTCGTGATCCGGCCAATCCCGAAGTCACGGTGCGCTTCCTTGCAGGTTTTCGCGATCTATGTGAACATGGCTTGGTCATTCATCACATTTACTGCGACTTTTCTCTCGCACCGCGAGGGCTTGAAATGGGAAGGCATATTCAGCAAGCAGACGTACAGCCCTTGCTTGATAAAGCCACAGAATTTGGACTCCATGACTGATGTCTGCCTATCGGACTTCCTTTGTGCTGTTAGCGGTTTTATTGGTGCTGGTCACTCTGGCCGCCCTCGCCTCGGACCAAAATCACCGGGACGAACCTGGAGTCCTGGCAGGCGGCTCGAGTGATATTGTCTCATCGCGCGTTCCGTTGATAGGCGCCGGCAAAAGTCGTTCGCCGTCTACTGCGGAGCCAGCCGGAACCCAGGATCAGCATCCACTGGATCCCGTACTGGAATTCGCCCGCGAAGTGCTGACCCATATGCAGACAAACGTCGCTGATTACGAAGCGCTGCTGGTCAAGCGTGAGCGAATCGGCGGCAAATTGGGAACCGAGTTTCGAATGGAACTCAAAGTCAGAAACCCCTTACAAGCCGGCGGAAAGAGGAAGGGGCTCGCAGCCTATATGAAGTTTACCGAGCCGCGTTCTTCGCGCGGACGCGAGGTGATTTGGGTTGAGGACCAGAACGACAACAAGCTGATTGCCCATGAAGGTGGATTCAAGAATTTGCTGCGTCTGAATTTGGCTCCAGACGGTTCGTTGGCCATGCTGGGAAACAAGTATCCGATCACAGAAATCGGCCTCATCCGCCTGGTGGAAAAACTGATCGAAAAGGGAGAGCGCGATCGCGCGTTGGGTCCGTGCTCCGTTGAAGTAATCGAAAACCAGATGGTCGGCGATCGCTCGTGCCGTTTGATTCAAGTCGTTCATCCGCGAAAACGTGACGGGTTTGATTTTCATATCGCTCAGATATTCGTGGACGTCGAAAGGATGATCCCACTTCGGTACGCCGCTTTCTTGTGGCCCAAGAACGAGGGCGATCCACCGCCTCTAGAAGAGGAATACTCATACTTGAACGTCCAACTCAATGTGGGCCTAACCGACGCGGACTTCGATCCGGATAATTCGCAGTACCAATTCCCCTAGGGCCGGTCGCCATTCCAACCGCCGCGCAGCAACTACTGTTGGGCTGCGCAGCAAAATTCTTGCCCTATGCGGCGGCGCAGTCCTCCATACGCCAAGCCATCCCCCCAAATCTAGGGCCTGCGGTAACTACCAATGAGGACTGTCCAGCGACTTGCCCCGCGGCACGTCGTAGGACAAACCGCGCGTCGCAGACGTCAAACTCGTTACTTTTTCGCATGATTCCGGCCTGATTTGCTCTCCTGGCCCCAAATCGATTTGCCAAAGGCTTTCATTTTGTCCTGCAACCACGAATAATCAGAACGGTCAGGCTCTGATGGGAATTGGTCTCACAGATGTCACAGCACGGAATACTCGACCGGGATTTGCCGATGACGACAAGTTCTCAGCAGGAAGGCTCAAGTTGCCGCCGCACCACTTGCCGAGCTCGCCTGCCAAGGCCACATGACTTGGTGGCTCTAGGCGCCCTGGCCCTGG
>JANQJJ010000290.1 GCA_028281725.1 Pirellulaceae bacterium
TCAACACTAAAGATTTGGGTAAAGGGGTTAGGAGTCAATTGCCGGAACGGCCCTTCGGGTGCTGTGCACAATTGACTCCTGACCCCTTTACCCGACCCAAAGATTAAGCTTTAACAGACCACTAGGTCGTGACCGGGAACAGGACACTGGCAAGACATAACCGCATGCTGATTGCCTGAGATTCCCCAAAGTTAAAGGCGGCTGCGGCTGCGCCACTGGCAAGAGTGATCGTGTCGATCTGATTACTCGTAGCGACCGCTCCAGTCGCTCCGGTGCCGACTGTGGCTAGACCGTCAAGAAACCCGCGTGGTTGAGTTTCCGTTAAGGTGTAGGTGCCTGGCAAGAGTTCGGAGAACGTGTAGTTTCCACTGGCGTCCGTCGTCTGTTGTGCGCTGATAACCGAACCCAGCAGGTTGGTGCCCGAGAGCGAGATGGTCACACCCGCAATGCCAGTTTCGTCCGCATCACGCACTCCGTCTCCGTCGGAGTCGATGTAGACCGATCCACTCAGGCTGCCCGGCACGGCGATGTCCGTCGTCTGCGTTACACTGTTGTTGGTCGTGACTGTGTCCGTCTCAGTCGAATCAACGGCAGCCGTGTTGGAGATACTGCCTGTCGCCGTGCTGACCACCGTGGTATTCAAAGTGATCGTCGCTGTGGCGCCAGGAGCGAGCGTACCAACGTTTGCCGTTACTTGGTTGCCGACGTTGCCAACGGTTCCCGCGGTAGTCGTTGCGGATACGAACTCCAGCTCAGCTGGCAGGCTGTCGGTGACGATCACGTCGGTGGCCGTTGATGGACCATTGTTCGTTACGACGATCGTGTAGGTCAGCGTTCCCGTGGCCGCCACCGGATCAGCGGAGTCGACCTTGGTAATCGATAGATCGACGGCCGAATTGACCGTCGTCATCTGGGTCGTCGAGTTGTCAGTTGGTTCCGCATCGGTTTCCGTCGCGGTTGCGGTGACAGTATTGTTGAGCGTACCGCGCGTCCCAGGATCGACTCCGACCACGATGGTTAAGGTGGCCGAGGCGCCGGGAGCGAGCGAACCAAGTTGACCGGTGACGGTTCCGCCGGACTCACCGGCAGTGCCCTGGCTGGCCGTGGCGCTGGTGAAGCTGACGCCACTGGGAAGTGAGTCGCTCAAAGTGACGTTGGTTGCTGTCGAAGGACCGTCATTGGTCACGATGATCGTATAGGTCAGCGAGTTGCCGGCAATCACTGGATCGGTGGAATCCGTTTTCGAAACGCGCAGGTCCACCTCCGCGTTCAGGACAGTCGTCTCCGTGACGCTGTTGTTGCCGGTGTTCGGTTCGAGGAGCGTGGTGTCGGTCGACGAAACCATGGCGACGTTGCTCAGCGAGCCCCGCGTCTCCGGCAGCACGGTGGCGACTACCGTGATCGTGGCGGTGGCGCCGCTGGCCAATGTCCCGATGTTGACCGTCAGGTCATCCGCGTTGGCGGCAGTCGTATCTTGGGCGGAAGCTGGAGTGGTTACCGTGCCGATGCTGGACGTGGCCGACGTAATCTGAATGCCATCGGGGATGTTGTCTACCAAGATCACCGCTGGAGCGTCGGAGGGGCCGGTGTTGCTGACCGTCAAGGTATATGTCAAAGATTCTCCAGGAACGGCCGGGTCCGCTGAATCCGCCTTGGTAACGGCCAGGTCCACCGTAGATTGTGCGGCGGTATCTTCGGTGGTCGTGTTGTTCAACGTGTTGACGTCAAATCCCCCGGTGGATTCTGTCGACCGAACCGTTGCATTGTTGGTGAAACTGGCTGACGCGTTTTGCTGGACATCTACCGTGATGGTCACATCCGTACTCGCGCCCGCGGCCAGAGTGCCGATCGCGACCGTGACGTTGCTGCTGCCTCCGGTCGGCGGGGTGACGGTTCCGCCGGTTGCAGAGACGAAACTGACGTCGGCCGGCAGTGTGTCGATCACTTCGACATTGGTTGCCGCGCTGGGGCCGCTGTTGGTGACGGTCAGAGTGTAAACCATCTGCTCGCCCCGATTGACCGGATCGGCGTTGTCCGTTTTGGTAATCTGCAAGTCCACCTGCGGATTCACTGAGGTGCTTGCATTTGCCGTGACCAGAGTTGCTTCGTCCGCATCCGCGGTAGCTGAGTTTGGAATGGTCGTGCCGCTGAACGTGGATTCAATGGTGGTATTTACGGTGATCGTGGCGGAGGCACCCGGCGCCAAAGACGGAATGTTCGCAGTGATAACACCCGATGCTTCCGAAGCCGTACCGGCGGTCGTGCCCACCGAGTCGAACGTGAGACCGGCCGGAAGCGTGTCGGAGACGACGACATTCGTAGCCGTGGACGGCCCGGTGTTGGTGACCAGGATTTGGTAGCTCAGAGCGCTGCCGACAACCGCCGGGTCGGGCGTATCTGTCTTCGTGAGCGTCAGTAGGGCCTGTCGATTGATCGACACGTCATAGAGGAACGTGTTGTTGCTGGTACTGGCTTCAAGACCGTCGCCACCGGATACGGTGACTGTGTTACTCATCGTAGTCGCCACCTCTGCGGCCGGGACTTCGACCACAATGGTGATCGTTTCTGATTGACCGCCAGCCAGGCTGGCAAACGCGACTTCGATCTCACCCGACGCGTTGCCCGTTAGGTTCACGACCCCTCCACCGGTGCTGGTGGCGGAGATGATGGTCAGCGCCGTAGGAGTCAGGTCCGGTAGGTCGTCTACGACCAACACATTGTTGGCCGTTCCGTTTCCGATGTTGGAAACGGTGACCGTGTAGGTCAGCTGATTGCCGGCCGTGACCGTCGCGACATTGGATGTTTTGGTCACCTCCAAATCGATTTCCGGGACGAATCCGAAATCGACGGTCAGATCCGTGTTGTTGTCCGTGTCTCCGTCCACGACCGATTCGGAGCCGGCGGCCAATGTGACGGCTGAGGTCGCCACGCCGACCGTAGCGATCAGTGATCCATTGTCATCGCCATTGACGACCGTCGTATCGGGATCAGGAGCCGGGTCATTGGGGCTGGTCACAAAGCCGAAAAGTGGTTGACCGCTGACGAATTGGGAAATCGGAACCAACAAAATGTAATCGCCCGGCAACAAGTCGCTGAACAGAAAATTGCCGCTACCGTCTGTGATCTGTGCGGAGGCCGCGGATGTGTCCACGCCGCTGTCGTAGGAGCCGTTGCCATTGGTGTCGTTATACAATTCGACCTGGACGCCACTGATGCCACTTTCACCGACGTCCAAAACGCCATTGGCATTGGCATCACGGAACACCTGATTGCCAACGGACATGGGGTTCAGATTGGCAAAGTTCTGCGTACTGACAAAGGGTGAGACTAACTGCGAGAAATCGAATTGGGCATTGGCTCCTGACGTCAGGTTGATTTGGATTCGGATTGCCGTGACAGCCGTGAAATCAGCGTTCGAACCTCCACCTGCAGTGAAGGAAGAGTAGGCGATGTTCACGTTTTCAATCGCACCGGACCCGCCCGTATCAGGAATCGCAATCGTGGCAGTCGAGAAATTGCCTGAACCGCTAAAGACGTCCACGGTTAGCGTCACAGTGCCTTGAGCGCCCGCCAGAAAATGAAAAGCAGACGCGCCGCCGGCTGTTAGATCTTGTAGGAGCAGGTTGTGCGTAAGCGTGGATGCGTCGTTATCGGTGCCGTCGTAGACCAGGACCACGTTTCCCGACGTTCCCAGCCCCGCTTGGACGTCGAGCAGGCCCGAGGTCACTTGGGCTGTGACGTTGCTGCCGCCGGATACGTAATTGACCAACAGGTCGCGTTCGTCGCCGATGGCTTCATTTGCCCCTGTGGCCGCCGTCGAGGAGTCGGTCGGCGATCCGGAATCGGCCGTCAGCGTACTCTGAGCCGTCGTGAAAGTGTCTACATTGCTGACGGCGACGCCCGCTGCCTCGGACTCGGAGATGACAACGGTTTTGAAGGTCTCCGAAGCTCTTTGAAGCAAACCGGATGCGGGCGCCTGCTCGACGAAGTAGGTGCCTGCGGTCAGATTGATGAAACTGTAGTTGCCGCTGGAGTCCGTGACGGCCGTTCCGATCAACGTATCGTCACCGCTAGCCAAACCACCGGCACTGTCGATGACGGTGTTTCCCCCATCGCGATAGAGAAAGACATTGGTCCCGACAATGGCCGGGTCACCGGTATTGGTTCCGTCTTCGGTAAGGTCGGTGAAGACGTTTCCTGAGATCGACGCGATGTTGCCGGCGAGCAACCTGCGTTTTTCCATGGGCTCGATTCGGAGCTGGCGATTTCGAGCTGCCCGGCGGCCAAGCTGGTTTCGACTCTTCAGGCTTGCCAGCAGGCGACCAATAAAGCTAGCCATTCAGGTTGCTCCTTCCGTGGAACCGCCAGTAAACGCAAAAAGGGCTCGACCCCATCCCTGGTATGGAGGTCAAGCCCTGGATTTCAAGTTGCGTTGTGGACTGAGATGCCGTTTGACCGACGGGCTAGGTCGCAAACACGATTCGGCTCCGCTGCCAGCAAACCAGATTTCTTATACAAGTTACCCGTGTTACCAACGGAACTCGCCTCCAAAACTCAGACCTTGTACCCAATAATCGGTCTCAACGAAGTTAAACTGTGGTCGGTTTGGTACAGTTACCGTAGGATTTGCCGCTAGCGATGGGAATAGGTTGGGATTGAGGGCTCGGTCAATTTGGTCGCCTGGCCGAACGACGTTGCCAAAGTAAACCAGGGAGTAGCCGGCGGTAAGACGCACGCGCTTGGTCATTTGATAGCCTAGTGTGACACCCAGCTCGGGGACCATCGTGAACTTATCTTGCTCGTAACTGCCTATGTTGCCGCCGTTGGCCGCAGGCAGAGCCAGAATGCCTCCGAGATTGGTCACCGCTGCTCCACCGGGTGGTGTAATGACGGTGGTGCCTTCGATGGTTACGGTTTGCCGTACGTTTCCAATGCCCAGTCTCATCAGAGTATCGATGGACCACCAGCCCCGACGTGCCTGCCAAAGAAAGCCAAGCTCGGCACCATTAAACTGATTGCGGGTCGAGAACAAGTCTCTGACTGCAAACGCGTTGTCGGCTACCACGCTGGTATGGTCAATGGTGATGCTCTCATCGAGTTCCCAGAATCGGTAGCCGACGGTTTTGTCCAAACGAGACGACGTCGGTATGGTCTGACAACAGAGTTCCGAATATCCACAGCCCTGCGAGCTGGTCAGCTGATGTCGGACGCGAAAAGCCCCACCATCGAAGTCGCTTGCCACTAAAATATCGAGCGAACCGGTATGGTTCGGAGGAGTCGAAACTACGACGGAGTTTTCGCTACCGGTGGTCACGTCAAAGTAAGGACGCGCCAGCAAGGGATCGGTTCCCCCAGGGCGACTAAAGAAGTCAGACGTCTCTTGGCTGAGTCCGACATACTCCCCCTCAATTCCCCACCCGGGAAAACGTTGCAGCCAGGAGCCAAACCGAACCCTGGCACCAGAACGGTCTTCGTCCAAGATATCGTCGCCACCGAACAGGGACGCGAATCCAGATGTTCCCACGGCTCCGCCTGCGCCTGCAACCGCATCGCCGGTGGAGGCAAGGACGGGTACTCGCATTCCGGACGAATACCAGAGAAGATATTCCGCCGACACCCAGCCATGGGCAGGAAGGCAGATGCAGAACCGATGGGGTGCACTGCAGCTGCCACAGAAACTGTCGCTAACACTGCAGCTGTCGCAACCGCCTCCGCCGCAACTGTCGCATCCACTCGGATGAACATCTTCCATGATGGGGTCGCCGTCGATCACAATCTCGCCCTCGGTGACGTACTCATCATGACTTGCCGACGAAATCAGGCGTTGTGACGGCTTACCCGTCCAGCGACTGGGAATGCCTGGGCGGGCGGTACGAACCGATCGCTGTGCGCCCTGGCGGTGGTCATCCTGCGCTTGGACTGGAGTGGAGGCGATGAGCCCAAAAGTCAACGCAACTGAAGCAATTAGTCTCTTCACGGTTGCCGTGCCTTCCCTAGCAAAACTAGCGTTTGAGCCGCCTCCACGGATTGATTAGAGGCTGCAATTCTCCCAGGGACGGAAGAGTCCTGGGGGTTCACATTTGCGTATCGACGCATTCAGGCCGCAAGATTAGCGTAATCTGAAAAATCTGTGTTTTCGGCAAAGTTTACCTAGCCGGCAAAGTTTGACATGCAGCCGATTGACCACGATTTCAGAGGTATTGGCTGAAATTTTGTCCGTTTTCTGGGGATTGGGCGCCCTTGGGAAAGAATGGGGAAGCCAGTATCATTGTGATATCACTTCGGTATCACTTGATACGTGGGATTGCCAAGCCGTCATTGGCTGGGCAGGGAGCTGAAAGGGAAAGACATGCATCAAGAGAAGACCATTAAACCAACGTCCGGCTGGTTCTACCTCGCTTTTTTTCTAGCGGGAATGGTTGGGGCCGTCCTCCTACTGATCGCCAGCGTTGCCAACTCGGGGCTACTCGGCGACGGGCTGACAGCATGCGCTGTGACCGTTTCGGTGCTGGGCTTCGTCGGCTCATTCATTTGCCTATTTGGATTGCTGGCAATTGCACCCAACCAAGCTCGGGTCTTGCTGCTATTTGGCGAGTACCGAGGGAGCGTGGTGCAGTCCGGCTTTTACTGGGTGAATCCGTTTTACAGCAAAAAGAAAATCTCACTTCGGGTTCGCAACTTTGAAACTGGCTCCACCACGACGCCGGAAAAGAAGGATGCCGCCGGCCAGATCGTATCCAAGAAGACTCGGACGCTTGGACGCCCCTCCAAGGTCAATGATCGCGACGGGAATCCAATCGAGATTTCGGCGGTTGTGGTTTGGAAAGTCGTGAACACGGCGGAGGCAATGTTCGAAGTCGATGACTACGAAGATTTTGTCGCGGTGCAGAGTGAAGCCGCTCTGCGCAACATGGCGTCGCGCCATCCCTACGATAGCGAAGACCACGAAATCTCGTTGAGGAAGAGCGTTCAAGAGGTTTCTGATCAGCTGCAGTCCGACATCCAAGAGCGCTTGGAAAAGGCGGGCGTCGAAGTGATTGAGGCTCGGATCAGTCACCTGGCCTACGCTTCCGAAATCGCAGCAGCCATGTTGCAGCGGCAGCAGGCCCAAGCGGTCGTGGCAGCTCGAACGAAGATTGTCGAGGGAGCGGTTGGGATGGTTCACATGGCTTTGGACCAGTTGGCCAAGGACCATATCGTGGAACTCGATGACGAGCGGCGGGCGGCCATGGTCTCCAACTTGTTGGTGGTACTCTGCAGCGATCGGCACACGCAGCCTGTGGTGAATACTGGCTCTCTGTATTAGCGGAAACAGCGCGGCGGGCGACTTGGCCGCTCGTGCCGGAGGCGATCGGGATCGTGAGTTTCGTGCGGGAATAGGCCCTTGGCAAAACGTGATGCGTTCTTGTTAAGAATCGATCCGCGTATTCTGGAAGGGATACGCAAGTGGTCGGACGATGAAATGCGCAGCATGAATGCACAGATCGAGTACTTGCTTCGCCAGAGCCTGAAGAATGCCGGTCGGCTTCCTCGGCGTTCGGATGCTGACTCAGGCGGCAACGTGGGCGGCGATTCATCTGATGGCGGGACAGCAGGGTGAAGGCAAGTCGTTTCCCGGCCGGATGCTGCGTCCAGCCCATCCGGCAGTTTGCCTAAGCGATCCTGCTCAGGCCGGCGGAGGGGCGCAGACGAAAAAAGCCCAAGTGACGCTCGGTCACTTGGGCCTTCGGTTTTGGGAACACGACGGAGAGATCGCTTGATCGGACGTGTCTCGCTAGAACGTGTAGTTTAGCCCCAGATCGATCCCTTGCATCCAGAAGCTGTCTTCTTGAAAATCGCCCACCGGACGCGTGCTCGCTGCACCGCCGAGTGCTTGGGAGAGGTCGACTGTCGAGTCGATTTGGCCGCCTGCCAGTCCTACGGTGGACCAGAACAGGAAGCTGTACCCGACGGTCAGCTCCAAGTTTTCTCGGACACAGTATCCCAGTTTGAGACCCAGCTCAGGAATGAAACCGAACGTGTTTTGAGTGAACGTGCCGATGTTGCTTTGTTGCGTCAGGACACCGCCAGGGAAAGTCGTGACCGGGCCACCTGGATCGGTTTGAATCGTGAACCCACGAATCGCACTGGTCTGCCGCATGTTTCCAAAACTGACTTTGGCAAGCGTGCTCAAACTGACGCGATTTCGAACCACCGAGCTGAGAACACCCAGGTGAGCACCGTGGAATATGTTCTCGGTCTCAAACAGATCGTTCGTTTCAAAGATCGTGCCGTCGGGGATGATGTTACCTGTGTCTCGGTCGGTCGAAACGGAGGCAACGGTGATCGAGTTCTTCAATCGGTTGTAAGTGTAACCGGTAACCAGATCGACGCGATGATCGCTCGAGCGCCCCAGCAGAATGTAGGCGGAACCTTCGGCACCGATCATATCCAGGTCTGAGCGGACGTTGAGCGATCCGTCAGCGATTAGAGTGCCGATTCCGTTGGTGAACGCAACCTGATAGGCGTCGGGAGCCGAAGTCAGCAGGTTGAAGAACGGAATTCCAACTGAGGTGCTTCCGTCGCTGGTAATGCTGTAAGTATCTTCGGAGGAGAAGATACCGTATGCCCGGCCACCGATTCCAATTTTTTGACAGTCTCCCAGGTATACGCCGCTCGATACGCGGAAGCCGGGCAGTAGACCGGCGTCAATGCCGTCGGGGCCACCGACCTGTGTGGTCACTCCGGCCGCTCCGGCGACGGGAGTGACACCTGATGCCGACGTCGTGGCCAAAGGAGGCGCCGCTTGTTTTTGGCCGAACCACAACAGCGATTCGGCGCTGAACCAGCGATTGGCGGACCCCCGACCGGCACCGCAACTGAGGCTCGTATCGCAGCTGCTCACCGAGGGAGCAATCAAGCGATTGTGGCTGACCTGCCGGGCACTGGACTGGTCTGGCTTGAACGCCTCGGGACGTTCATCCGTCGAGGTAGCAACGTAGCGGTTGGTGTCACCGATGCTACGGACGCCGTCACCAATGTGTCGAGCTGCTCCCGCAGGCCGGGAATGGGAGACTCCTTGTGCGTGTGCCTGACTGAAGCACAATCCCGCCAAGGTTAGAGACAAAAGTACGTTTTTCATTTTCATAATTGGTTCTCGCGAGACGGATCAAGCGTCAGGGTCGTTAAACGTAGATCGGTCGCTAAGGGTGGTACTTCGAGCAAAAAAGGGACTTCCGGCACAAACACCCCAGTCTTCGCGATTTAACAACCCCCTTTTTTTAGACGCCTGCCAGCGCGTTCGTTGCCAGTTATCCGCCGGGGCCGGTCTCAGACTGGCCGAGAATTTTCCAGGTCGGTTAGACTATAGATTGGCAAATCCTCCTTTGAACTGAACTGCTCGAGAGTCAGAGACAGCATGAGCGAAACGGAAGTACCGCAAGAATCCCCTCCCAATCTGCCGGCTGCGATGCAAGCGGACCCGTCACCGCCCGAGGTGCCCATTCCGCCCGATAGTGGCAAGATTCCGAGCATTCCCAAGATCACGGCGGGTTGGCGAATTCCTGGCGCTGCGAAGCTGCGCGTGCGCCGATGGTTGTCGGCCTTGCATGAAGTTGCCGAGTTGGAGTCCAGGACGCGAGAGTTCACGTTAGATCAGATCAAGAAGGAAAGTCTGTCACTCCGCTACCGCGCGATGAGTGGTGAGCCGCTCGGCAGTCTGTTACCCGAGGCGTTCGCGCTGGTGCGTGAGGCTGGGCGGCGCGCCCTGAACATGCGCCATTTTGATGTGCAGATTATTGGTGGCGCCGCTTTGTACGACGGCTGTATTGCGGAGATGCAGACCGGTGAAGGTAAAACGCTCACAGCTACGTTGCCCTTGTATCTCCATGCGTTGGCCGGACTTGGAGCGCACCTGGCGACAGTCAATGATTATCTAGCCGAACGCGATGCGGATTGGATGAGGCCGATCTACAAGTTACTCGGTGTGAGCGTGGGGGTCGTGCTGACCGACAGCACGCCCGACGAGCGCCGCAAGGCATACGCGTCCGATATCACCTATGGGACCGCGAAGGAGTTCGGATTCGACTTCTTGAGAGATCGACTGCTTTTGCGCGCCCAGGGGAGAATGCAAAGCGACTTCTTAGGCGAGGGCAGCGCTGAACGTTGGAGCAGCAAGGGTGACGAGCCTGTGCAACGCACGATGCATTTTGCACTGGTCGACGAAGCCGATAGTATCTTGATCGATGAAGCCCGTACGCCACTGATTATCGGATCGCTGGGTGACGAAACTCGTGATACTGTCATCGCTACGTTCCGCTGGGCGGCCGCGCATGCCGCCGAGTTTGAGAATCACGAGCACTTTACGCTCGAAGAGGATTCGCGCAAAGTGGAGTTAACCGGTCGCGGTCGCGCGCTCGTCAGGAGCTTGCCTCGCGAAGATTTGATGCGCGAGGTATCGCTGGTTGACCTCTACGAGTATTCTGAGCGGGCGATCAAGGTTCATCGTGACTTCCACCTGGATCGGCAGTATGTCGTCCGCGACGGTGAGATTGTGATCGTCGACGAGTTTACAGGTCGTTTGGCGGAAGGTCGCAAGTGGCGAGATGGAATTCATCAGGCGATCGAGGCCAAGGAAGAAATCGAAGTTTCCGTGCCTACCGGCCAGGCGGCTCGCATCACAGTCCAGGACCTGTTTCAGCGATATCGCCATATCGCCGGGATGACAGGAACCGCCTCTACCAGTGCACCGGAACTGAGCAAGATCTACAAAACGCCCGTGGTACTCGTACCGACCAACCGGCCACCCCAGCGCGTGCGTCTGGCCGATCGAGTCTACGGGACGATGGAGCAGAAATTTGAGGCCGTTGTCGAAGAGGTGAAGCAGCTCCATGACGAAGGACGACCGGTTCTCATCGGAACGCGCTCGATCGATAAATCCTTGATTCTCTCGCAAATGCTCGAGCAGGCTGGCATTGAGCATGACGTGCTGAACGCCAACGAGGTGGAACGAGAAGCAGAGATCGTAGCCGAGGCCGGCAAACACCGACGCGTTACGGTCGCGACCAACATGGCCGGCCGTGGTACCGACGTCAAACTGGCACCGGACATCAAGCAGATTGGCGGCATGCATGTCATCTGCACCGAACTCCATGATGCCGCGCGAATTGACCGACAACTGATTGGCCGTTGTGGTCGCCAGGGCGATCCAGGGTCTTATCGCCAATACTTGTCTTTGGACGACGACATACTGCGAACCGGCTTGGGGAACAAACGGGCCGATCAACTCGCGGAAATGGGACGCTCTAAAGCCGGGCCGTTTCACTCATTGGCCAAGCTAATCCGCAGGGCTCAAAGACGGGTCGAACGCAAGCACTTCCGCGACCGAATGATGCTGCTGCATCACGAACGCGAGCGTACCAAAATGCAACGAGAAATTGGGCAAGATCCCTATTTGGATACCGCCGAGTAATCTCGCCGCGACGCCCCGCCGGCACATACTGAATGGCTACTTGGTCGCGATGGTCTGTTGAAGAGGACGCAGCACGTTTTCAACCAGGTGCTCGTCGGCCATCTTTTCGCATAGTCGAGCCAGTCGGGCCAACTCGTCGCCAAACTCCTCATCGCTGGCAAGACTGTCGTAGCGACGCAGCGTGAGATAGACACTTAGCTGATCTTCGCTGTAGTCGTTGCTGCGAACTTGATAGGCGGTCGTGCGTGTTTCGAACGCCAAGCGACATTGGGTCTTGCAGTCGTCATCGAGTGCCAGCTGAATAACCGGTTCGTAGCTCAGAAGAGAACTGCCGCTGATGTCCGCTAGCCTCTCCATGGGGGCCATCATTCCCAATGCTTCCGAGAGTAGCTCGTTCTGGTTGCCCCGATACGTGTAGTCAAAGCCCATCGTGAAGTTCAGCGATTCGCAATCGAGATGACTGATGGATAGCTCGAACGGGATCAATTTCAGGACCGTCTGATGCTGCTCGACGGCACTGTCGACCGAGTCGGGATTCACCGCTCCACTGCACAGCCGTCTGGCCTCGGTCGATACCCAGCGATACTGTCCTGGGTCCTTTTCCTCCTCCAAGCAGAACTCGCCACGCTCGCGGGCGTAGAAGTTCGACATCTTTGGAAAACGTTTTTGGATCTGCTCGAAAAAATGGAGGATGGCTTCTCGGTTTTGCGGCAAATCCATTTCCGTACTCAGGTGCATATTTACGTAGAATTCGTCACACAATGCACCATATTTATGCATCCGGAAGTCCCTTAATGACAGGCGTTTATTGCTTCAGTCGCCGCATTCGGCCAAGACAGAATCGGCGCTGGTTGTACGGTGAAGTATAGGTTCGATGTTGCTAAAGTGTCAAAGAGGGACAGCAAAATCCCCCGAAGCGACTATTTGAAATACGGTAATCCGTAGGGCTTGGCGGCCAGCTGCTAATGCCGTCCACGGGCTGCGCAAGACGAGGTCAACATGCTCGAACACATTTTTGTTTACGGAACATTGAAGTCAGGCCAATGTCGCGAGCGCTGCTGGCCCAGTCCGCCGCTGAAAGTGCGTCGGGCGTGGACATTTGGGGAACTCTATGACTTGGGCGCTTTTCCCGCGATGATTCAGGGCGTCAGTCGGATTGCTGGTCAGGTTTGGACATACCGCGCGGCCGACGCGACGGAGGTTTTTCGCGTGCTCGATGAAATTGAGGGGACCAACCAAGCCGGATATGAAAACGAGTACGATCGGCAACGCGTTCCCGTTACATTACCTGGCGGCGGAGAACTGGTCGCCAGCGCCTACTTTTACGCAAAAAAACAGGAACTCACTGCGGAGCAAAGGATAAGCCCCGCGTTCCATGCGGGTGAATCTTATGCGATCTGGCCCAGAGGTAGCTCCTGGTCGTAATTCCTCAGCGATAGCGATCGGCCAACTCGTTGATCGTGCTCCGCATCGCCTCGCGACAATGCTCAGGCGAGATGATCTCTGCTTCCGTACCCAGCCGCATGACCTTCTGAATAATCTCGGTATCGTGGTACGCGGTTACCGTCAGTAGTACCGTACCGTCGGCTTGCTGCGTGATCGACTGCCGAGCGTGCCAGGGATCTTCCTGAACCCAACGTGCGGCTTGAGCTGAGAGGCTGATCACGTACTCTTTGGGGGCAGCCCCGCTGAATATTCCGACCGACTGTCCCAAATGCGCTTGGAGATCAATGGACTCATCCGGTTTGAACCAGCTATCAAGGGCTTTGGCTGCCTTGAATCGATCCAGTTTCCAATGCCGGAGACGGTCGGAGCCTTCGCCGTCGCGCGATTGTTCCGTCGCTACGATGTAGATGCTCGACTGAAACAGCACGACTCCATAGGGTTCTACCTTGCGGATCGACGCGGGGCGGCCAGGCACCTGGTATTCCATCTCCAAGTGGCGGTGCTCCTGAATCGCCCGATTGATCGTCTTGAGTATTCCTTGATGCTTTTCGTATGTCTTGGTCGGGAGTCCTAAAACATAAAGAGTCCGCCGATAACGCTCATAGTGCTCCCAAACGGCGGCAGGCAGTTGTTCGCGAACCTTGTTCCAGAATGACTCAATCCCGATCCAAAACTGGGTCCCCACCAGGGGGAGCATCAGATCCCGTCCCATCGACAACGCGATCAACTCGCTGGCTGTAATCGCGATTTTCTGTAGTCCCTTGTCGCTACGGCTCAGCTTCCAGACTCGTCCGCGTTGAGATTCCTCGTCGACAATGGGCATGCCTGCCGCCGTCAACGCCTCGAGATCGCGTCGGATGCTCCGGGTATGCAAGGAAGTCAGCCCAAGTTCATCAACGACACTGTCGCGCAGTTCATCCAGCGTGGCGCCAAACCGTAATCGTTCCAGTACCTGCAGAATCTTGTGTTGCCGGATCAGTTGCTCGTTGCGTGCCAATTTGGGATCCTACGTGATCTTACGGGAGGGGGCGGAAATCCGTAATCGTCTTGCAGCTTAGCCTTCAGTTAGATGCTTCGTTCAATACCTCTTCGGATACATAGATCGGAAGCGGGGGTGAGAAGGTGACGGCAACCGCGATCGCGTCACTCGGGCGCGCATCAATTTCGATCAATTCACCGTCCTTCTTCAGTTGAAGCTTGGCGTAATACGTATGCTCGTGAAGCTCACTGATGACGACGCTCTCGAACACCGCCCCCATCCGTTCAGCTACGGACACGATCAAGTCATGGGTCAGTGGCCTTGGCGGGCTATAGTCTTCCTTGACACGCCGGTCGATACTCGTCGCTTCGAAGATTCCGATCAGAATTGGAAACTGGCGTTCTCCATCGACCTCCTGGAGGTAAATGACTTGATTATCGCTAATCTCGCTAATAATGATGCGAGCCAGTTGCATTGGGATGACCGACATGGAGAATTCCTTGATCGAGAGAATTCGTGGTCTCTTTGATCGGACTGAACCTGAAACGACGTTCCGTGACTTGACCAAATTATAGCTGCCTGCCGCCATATCGCGTAGCTGCCGTTGAGTGGACTTCGGCTGCGCCGAACCGGCTGGTTTTTTCTGCCCGGACGCCAACCTATGAAGATTTGGATCGATGCCGATGCGGCTCCAGGAGAAGTGAAGGAAGTGATCTTTCGCGCCGCGCGTCGCCTGCGGGTGGAGACCGTACTGGTAGCCAATCAGCCGCTTTCGCTACCGCCGGGCGCCCCGACGGTGTCGTCGGTAACCGTCCGTGAAGGTGCCAACGAGGCCGACGGCTATATTGTCGCTCACAGCCAGCCTGGGGACTTGGTAATCACCGCAGATATCCCGCTGGCGGCGTTGCTTGTAGCGAGAGAAGTCGCCGTGATTGATCCACGTGGCGACGAATACAACCCAGACAACATCCAATCTCGTCTTTCGATGCGGGACTTCATGGATGGCCTGCGCGGAGCTGGTGCCATCACCGGCGGCGCTCGCCCCTACGACGGCAAAGACAAAAAGGCGTTCGCCGCCACCTTTGATCGCCTATTGGCTAAACTCCGTTAGCGATTGGATTTGTCGCCATGGTCTCGATGGTTCTCATGGAATCTTCGTGCCTGAACCCGTTCCTCCGAAGACGCGCCGTGCCCCCGCGTCCCTACCGATGCCAGCATGATGTGGTCTATCGGGAATGGCAGCAGGCAAATCCGCTCAAGCTATTGAAACGATTGCGGAAATCTGTCTTGCTCGGCCCAGAGGTGTCACACGGCGCAACCCGCCTCCCTCAGACGCCGAACATGATTGAAGTAGGTTGCTCGACAGCCAACGCCTTGCTGAACAGACATCATCAGGGTCTTCCGAGAAGAAGCTGCGAGCCAGTTTGACTTGTACATACTTCTCGTACAGTCGATGCTGAGTGAAGCTGTAGTAGACTCGTCCGTCCGCATCTCGATTTCGCCAGATGCGGGTCCAGATGTTTCCAAAGGTTCGGTCATCGACTTCGCCGCCTCGGTGATTGGTCTCAATTGGTGAATAGAAGCGACTTGGCGATTGTTTGCGTTGCCACCAGCGTTTCTTGTTCTTCATGGCATGTTCTCCCTGATAGTTGGCCCTGGCACTTTGGCCGGCCCGGTTGTCTGTGCTGCCTCGGTGGGGTATCAGTCCTGGGACGATGTCAAGGAGGAGAGCAATGGTGAAAAAGACTCGGCCGATGCACAAACGCCAGGCAATTGTGGGACTTGCGAAGCCAAGATCAAGTCGATCTCGGCAGATCATTTCCGGCCACAAGCTTCGCCCAGACGGAAAAGCTGTCGTCGATCGTGACGGCCACATTGCAAACAACGCGAAGGACGTTGACTTCCGTGCGGATCAACACCTGGCGTCGAATGGCCGCCATAAGCAGAACTTGGAACTACTGAATTATTAAAGAGTTTTTCGTTCGGCTGAGTTGTTTGACCAGACGCGGTCCCAGGGAACGTCTACTGTGCGCGCTGAGCCTGAAGCTTTGCTGCTGCTTGGCGGTAGGGAACTTCCAATAGCACAAAGTACTGTATTTCCGCGACCTTGCCCCGATCGTCAATGGCCTTCAATTGAATTGGTATCGCGATGGGAAACCCCTTGGGCTTGCGGCCAAGCAACTGCACGGCCGGTTCAAACAGTTCGATAGCAGCAGCTTGAATCCATTGAGCGGCCTCCGCCTTGTCAGCGGCGCCGGCTGCGTACTTCTCGAAGATTGGTACGGCTTCACCCAGTAGCGTCTGTTGGTCGATCGTCACGACGCCCGTGTTTTCATCAAGTGTCACGCCGTTTAAACGCGTCACCATGAAATACTCGTAGGGCGCTTTCCCGCCCCTTGGGGAGTGGGACAGCGACGTCTTGCCGGCGCGAAGTGCCAAGGTTGATTGCTCGGGCGCGATGTGGAATTCAGCGACAGGTTCTTGTTTGGGTGCGGATTCCTCGGCCTCGTGTTGCGGAGCCGACCAGCGGAATATGCGTCGGCCAACCGCAACGAACACCTGGTCGCCAACGCGTTGCATCCTGGGCGGGGTTGGATAAGTCACATTGATGTTCTGAACCAGCAACTCTTCCACAATGGGAATTTGTTCCGTCCCATCCTTGCTGGTGACGACTAGCGCGACCGACCGTTGCGTCCTACGGGCGTGTACAGAGTTGTTCAATAACACTTGCTTGGCTGAGTTTTGCAAAGCAACACTAAAGTCAGGACTTGGAGAGCTGTCGACGGCCGTCGATGCAGTCGCCGCATCACCGCTGCGCAGGAACGAACCGGTAAACAACCGTGCGTCAGCGCCCTTCAGAGATGGGATCTTGCCGGCGTCGATTAGCAGCTTCCGCTCGCCGCCAGGTTTATCATACAGAACACCATCGATGAGGACACCGTCGTTGAAACTCGGAGCGTTTGCATTGCTACGAGGTGCAGCATGGATCTTAGAGGCGACCTTGCGAACTCGTTCAAACGTCTTGGGGTCATAATCCTGAATGCTCCCACCGCCCTCGAGTCGCAACCTGCCGTTTACAAAACCGATCCCGGTGACGGCCGATGTAGACAAGAGCGACTTGACCCGCTCCAGGCTCTCCGCGTCATAGATATCGACTCGAGAGCCTTCTGTTGTGGGCAGCACCGCAATGTTCGAGCCAATAAGAATTAGTTGTTTCACGCCATCGCTCAACTCTTTCTTTCGACTCTCTTTCCCGCCGCGCAGCGGGACAACCGCGATGAAGTGTTTCTGCGACGGATGTACTTTGACCGGGCGGCCATTCCGATCCCGCTCGGGTCCCGTCCAGCAGATGGCTCGCGTCGCCTCGGCATCGAGCGTAAATTCAGCGATCGTGATCGGCGATGGGATAAACGGCTGCGTAATGCGAAGCTCGACTTCGACTAAGCGCTCAGTCTTCCCAAAAGAGAGCTTCACCGGGACGATCGTCGTGCCGACATGCTCGTCGCGAGGCGTCCACTCGATTCCCTGCGCTGTCTTCGTGGCCCCGTCAGGCAAAGCCTCGCAGCTAATGCTGACGCGCGGATCAGCCGTCTTGAGGGAGATTGTTTGCTTCAGACCAACCTTCACGTCCGTGTCACCTACATCCAACGCAATGAACGGGTCGTCCGGCAGATCGAAAACCGACAAGGGCACGAAGGCCAGCGTATCACGGAAGCCATAGACGACACGTGCATTCTTGTCGTCTGCCAACACTCGCATCTTGAGACCAATCTGTTTGTAGTCGGCTGCGTCTCGCACTCCGCGCGGCAACGGAGTCGCTTCGCCCGCGGCCCCGTCGGGGAGTTTCACCGTAATGCCAACGTCCGACATTGTGTTGTACGAGACAGCACGCAAGTTTAAACCATCCAGCCCAATGAGAACCGGTGTTTTGCGAAAGAAACACTGCGGGATGAAGGAAAGCGTCGCGACGTGTTTCTCCAATCCTCTCGAAAAGACAGAAGTATGCGAAGCCGTGTATTCACCGAACGGATCAGGAATGTACGATCCGCAGGAACGATGTTCGTAAAACAATTTCGCAAAGGATGGTCTCTCGGCCGTGAAGTCGCTGATCATCAGAAGCGATTCGAATCCCGAGGGCGAATGCGGCCCGCGCCGGTACGCGATTCGCCCGTCAGCCGAAATCGCGCAATCCATCGAGCGGTCGAATGCCTCGCCCCGATCAACCATTTCACGTAGATCAACGGCCCCGGCTGCTGAACCATGTCCCGCTCCGTAGTTGTAGTAGAGGAAGGGATCATTAGGGTTCGAAGAAGCCGTCACGCTGGAGACACTTTTGCCGGCCAGTGGTACTTTGTGCAGTCGAGTAAATTTGGTGGCATCGATAACGTACATGTGCGGGTCCTTCGTGCAGACGGCCGCAAACACTTCCATGCTTCCGAATCGCTTGTACGTTATCGAGATTGGAGTGTCTCCCAGAGGGACTTGAGACGAGGCATCCAATTTGCCAGCCGCCAGCGCGCTCGCGCGGACCAAGTACGCTCGGTGGGCGAACGGGTCGACGGTCGCGATATCACCGCTGCGCGGATTAATCGCGAAGTCGGCCATCAAGGCCGGCAGCTTCACGAGGAGATCATTCGACAGTTCGGCGACTTCCGGAGGTTCTTCGGCTGGTAGTTCCTCCTCAACTCGCTTCGGAACTTTCGGAGTGATACGTGGCGGTCTTCGTGGAGTTGCAGTTCCAGGGGATGCGGATACAACGGAATGCGGCATGTTTGCCGCATCGAATTGCGCTGGCGGAGTGAAATGTTCCGATCCATCCTTCCGGGTCCAGCGGATTTGGAAACGGGGATGACCAGATGTCGAAACTTTGACCTGCATGACGGCTTGACTATCTTTGATTTGAAGAAGCTGCTTCTGGAGCGTGCTATCCGCGGCTTGCTTCCAGCGGCCATTCTCCCCAGGCGCTTTCCGGGTTTGGCTGCCCTCGTCGAACACGACCAAGGCAGCCGATTTGATATGCTGCTTTGGATCGATAAAGTTTACGGTGAGTCGGTAGCCGCTTTCGCTGCCCCTTCGAGTGGTCTGGCGGACTAAGATCGTTGCCACTCGCCCCAACAAGGCATCGATGAGTTGTCTTCTGGGGATTGCGAATCCGATATCCGCCCCGCGAACTTTGGCAACCGATATCCCTGC
>JANQJJ010000320.1 GCA_028281725.1 Pirellulaceae bacterium
TGGTCGAAGAGATTGGCAAGCTGGCAGATCTCCAAAACGCCGCAGATGATATCGATCGGCTACGGCAGGAGATTGAGCAGCAGCGGGTAGCCTCGGTTCGGCAGCACAAGCAACTCGACGAAGAGATTGAGGCAGCAACGTTCGAGAAGCAAAAGGAACTGACGCGGATTGGGCGCGAACAGGAACTGGAGATGGAGGAGCAACGAGCCGCTCATCGTAAACTGCTGCTTGACGCAAAACTGGAATCCGCAGATCAGCTGCTGCAGGAGTTGGGGTATACCAAGGTTTTGCCGGCTGAACTAGCTTCCTTGCAAGGAAGAGCCGCGGAGCAACAGGCTATGGGCGAACAGGAGGTCGAAGCGATTCGCCATGCAGCGGTGGAGGAATTCAAGAAACGGATCAACCTCGGTTCCTCCGAGGAAATCGACGTGACTGCGTTGTTCTATCGAGAAAAGGCGCTGGAAGAAGAGAACGCAAGCAACGAAAAGCAAATTCGGAAACTCGATGAGGAGATTGCTCGTATGCGAACTCACATCGAGCAGGAGTCGGTGCGCGTGGCCAAGTCGATCGAAGCGGCTCGCACCAACATCCAGAACAATATTGAACCGGGTGTGAAAAGGTAGCCTGGCAGCTAGTGCAAGGTGCACACCCACATAGCCCGTACTATCAACGGTTTCCGACGGGAACTCGCCGCAAACTGGCTACACCAAAAGTAAAAATGCGACACTTCTCGGTGAACACGCCCGTCTGGTTCCGAGGCTCCGCCTTGTAACCGAGTATTTGCCGGCCATGGCGGCGGGCCCGCGAGTGCCAACAAACGTGGATCCCGGGCCCGGACGAGGCAGAGCCTCGAAGACCATGCGCTGCCAGGCGGGAGCCCGGGAACGAGTCGCTGGCGCTGGTGGCGCTGAACGAAAACCGCACTAAAGCTTGGCGACCGTTTTTCCAAGCGCGTCGCGAAGGGGATCGAAATCTGCCGTGGACAATCCCAGATGAATGTGCTGGCGCCAGCCTTCGGCCAGTTCATATTGCTTGCTGACGGTCCCAATTTCACGATTCAGATCTTCCATCGTGTTTAGATAGGAACTGATCTGTTGGGTGTCGTCGAGCCACTGGTCCTGACTGGCGTGTGCAGAAAGTAGTTGACGTTTCTTTTCAAGGAATTCGGTCACGTCGACGCAGTGGGTGGGGGTGACCAATTCACCCATGGGAGTGCGGTTGCCGTGGGGCTGGGCGTGATAGACGGCGACCTCGTGATCGTAGGTGGGTGCCTCGGGTAAACATGGGAAGTTGGGCATGGCACGTGTGAAAGCAGCCGTGACGGCCAGACGAGCCGCATTTTGATGGTCTTCCATGTAATCGACTAAGGAGTGCGTGAGCACAATCTTGGGGCGGGCGGTGCGAACGACGGCGGCAACTTGAGCTAAGGTTGCCTTGTCATAAAAGATTTCTAAGTCATTGCAGATTGGACGGTGGAAGGTGGCCGGCATGAGAGCGGCGGCCGACCTGGCCTCCTCGAGCCGGACCTGGGCGCAGGCCTGTCTGTCGAGTTTCGCAGATCCGCAACAGCCGTTGGCAACGTTGAAGTAGTGAGCCTGCCAACCGCGTGCGACCAGTTGAAGCATGGTTCCGGCCATCACGAATTCGATGTCGTCCGGATGAGCCGCGATGGCAAGAACGGAGTTGACTGTCATGGGCTTGGTAAGTCGCCGGGACTGTTAAAATACTCGTAAGATGCAGGAGCCAGACGCGCCGCGTCTGGCCTCATGGTCGCCGACTACCAAGGCTTTCCGCTTGGGGCAGTGCAAGCCGTGCTAGCGCTGGACTCGAGCGGTACCACCGGAGGCGAGCGCTTCGACTTCAGGCAGTTTGGCCATCGAAACGTCGCCGGTGTATGTCGTTAGCAGAGCGCCATGCGCCCAGCCGAGACGCAGTGCTTGTTCGGGGGCTTTTCCGGTGAGCATGCCATAGATCAGGCCGGACGCAAATCCGTCGCCCCCGCCGATTCGGCAAATCACGTTGAGGTTCATCGTGGGGCTCACGTAACGCTTACCGTCATACCAAACCACGGCAGCCCACTCGTGATGATTGGTCGAGTGAACTTCGCGTAGAGTCGTCGCGACCAGCTTGACGTTCGGGAACTTGTCGACCACCTGTTCAATCATGCCGAAGAATTGTTCGGGATCGAGTTTTGACTTTTTCTCAACGTCTTGGCCCGCCATGCCCAGACCTTTCTGCAGATCTTCTTCGTTGCCGATCAATACGTCGCAGTGCGACGCGATTTTGCGGCACATTTCCTGTCCTTTTTCTTCGCTTCCGATCGTTTTCCAGAGTTTAGCTCGGTAGTTCAGATCAAAAGACGTGACCGTGCCGGCAGCTTGGGCGGCCTGCATGCCTTCGACGATCAGTTCGGAGGTGGTTGGCGACAGCGCCGCGAAGATGCCGCCGGAATGAAACCACTTCACGCCGGAATCAAAAATCGTCTTCCAGTCGAAGTCCCCAGGCTTGAGCAGCGCTCCGGCTTCATTGGACCGATTGTAAAAGACGACTGGAGCGCGAACGCCATGACCTCGGTCGCTGTACACGGTGGCAATATTAGGGCCGCGGACTCCATCATGTTCAAACCACTTGTAGAACGGTTTGACTCCTGTTTCACTGACCGCACGCTGGACGATTTCGCCCACGCCATAATCCACCATGGCCGTAGCCACGCCGGTGTTGAGCCCGAAGCAGTCCGATAGATTGGCAGCCACGTTGTATTCGCCGCCGGAGACATGGACTTCAAACGAACGCGCTTTGCGGAATGGAATCGTGCCGGGGTCGAGTCGATGGACGAGCGCCCCGAGGGAGAGGAAATCAAGCGGAGCGTTTTGTCGGACATCAAGTTGGGTCATGCTACGTCTCTTTGAGTCATTTGGGGAGGGAATGTTATTAGATTGTCACTGATGAGAATCCACCGTCGACCACGACGTTCTGACCGGTGACGAAGGAGGAGCCAGCACGCGATGCGAGCCAACAGACGGCACCGCCGAGTTCCTCGGCGGTGCCAAATCGGCCCATGGGAGTGTGGCCAATGATCTGGCTGCCTCGCTCTGATAATGAGCCGTCTTCGTTGTAAAGCAGCGCGCGGTTCTGTTCAGCCGGAAAGAAGCCTGGGCTAATTGCGTTAACGCGCACACCCGTGGTAGCCCATTCGCGGGACAGGAACTGAGTTAAATTGATCACTGCGGCCTTGGCGGCGGAATAGGCGACCACCCGTGAGAGAGGGATCATGCCTGACATGGAGGCGATATTGATAATGCTGCCCTGCTCTGCCTCCACCATCGACTGGCCGAAAACCTGACTTGGCAGCAGAACGCCCCCCACCAGGTTGAGATCGAACACATCTCGCCACGCGTCCAGAGGCAGTTTGCAGAAGTCACTGCCCGGCGGCAACGTGGCATCGGGGCGATTACCGCCCGCGGCATTGACCAGCACGCTGACCGTACCGAACTGCGACTGAATCTCGTCGCGGGCTGCAGCCAGCGAATCGGAACTCAGCACATCCGCGCTCTGGAACAGCGCCTGGCCTCCAGCGGCCTGAATGGCCTCAACGCGAACGGCTCCACGCTGGGCACTGCGCCCGACAACCGCCACCTTGGCACCGCAGCCCGCCAGCGCGTCGGCCATGGCGCCACCGAGTCCCCCAGTCCCCCCGATGACAACGGCTACGTCCGCCGAAAGATCAAAAAGCCCATTTGACATCTGTTGTCAGTCCTACCCTGAATCGCATGGTTTATTGGAGGTGTAAGCATCCACGGAAAGCCTCAATTGTTCAAGGGGCGCCAGCCGCTTAAGGCGGTCGGAATTTTCGGTGGCGGTGAATCATCCGATTTCCCGGGCACGTCCGTAGCTCCAAAGTAAGATGCTGCCACGGATTGTTCCGACCGTCCTGAGTTGGCAAAGACGCTCTGAGAGCCGACCGGCAACCTTTCGGACGCGGGATTGTCAGGACTGAGCGAATCGGGAAGACTGGTGAGGCTCGATTGGCTCCCCAAAACAACCAGACTTCAACTAAAGGTATTCCGCATGTCGGCTGAGGAAAGACTTTCAAAATTGGGTATTGAACTGCCACCCGCACCGAAGCCAGTGGGACTGTATAAGCCAGTTGTCGTGGTCGGGACGTTGGCCTATTTGTCCGGCCATGGTCCGCTGAAGAGTGATGGCACCTTAATCACGGGGCGCCTGGGCGATGACCTGAGTGTCGAGGACGGTCAGGTAGCGGCACGCCAGACGGCGCTGGGCATGTTGTCGACGCTGAAGTTTGCCCTGGGCACACTCGATCGGGTCACGCGTGTCGTGAAACTACTGGGGCTGGTACGGTGCACCGACGCATTCGACCAGCAGCCGCAGGTCATCAATGGTTGTAGTCAGTTGTTGGCGGACGTCTTTGGCCCCGATCAAGGGATCGGCGCGCGGAGCGCCTTGGGCACGAACGCTTTGCCGGGTGCCATTGCGGTGGAAATCGAAGGTGTTTTCGAGATTATGTAAGCGCAGCTCAGCGGTTCATACGGCATCTGGCGGCGGATACTTCAGCCGATTCTTGACCATCTTGTGGGCGATCGCGCTCGACAGGTCAATGTCGAGCGCGTTGGCAAGAGCCAGGGTGTAACTGGCTACGTCCGCCAGCTCTTCAGCTACCTCCGCCGCGTCGTAGCCCTGGCCGGAGACCACTTCATCGGAGGTCAGCCACTGGAAGTGTTCCATCAGCTCGCCGGCTTCGATCGCCAGGGACATACTCAGGTTTTTGGCGTTGTGGAATTTTCGCCACTCACGCTCGTCTACGAATTCCTGGATCGCGCGGCGCAGATCTCGGACTGTGGTCTGGTCATCGGAAGAATTTGACATCTTATCGTCTTCTCAGGGGGGGAGCGTCTGCCATGCACCGGACGCATCTCAGTTATGCGTACCGACGACTCGTCAACAAAAGCGGCGGCTGTTAATCTATGAAGTCTTACAGAAGCTATGGGGCTCAGAGCCCGCTATTTCGAGAAAAATTGGCCGTCTTTGGCCAGATAGGAGAATCCAATGAGCGTTCTAGTAACCCAACCGGCACCTGAGTTCACAGCGCAGGCAGTGATGGAAGATGGTTCGTTTCAGGAGCTGAGCCTCAGCGACTATCAAGGAAAGTATGTCCTACTGTTCTTCTACCCACTAGACTTCACCTTCGTATGTCCGACGGAGATTATCGCGTTTTCCGATCGCGCGGCCGAGTTTAAAGCGCTGGGCGTGCAAATTGTCGGAGTCAGCGTGGACAGCCATTTTTCCCACCTCGCTTGGCGCAATACGCCTCGCGACCAGGGTGGTTTGGGGGACATCCAATATCCGTTGGTGGCTGATCTGACCAAGCAAATTGCCCGGGACTACGACGTATTGACCGGCGATACCGTGGCACTTCGAGGACTCTTTTTGATCGATCAGAAGGGTGTGGTACGACATCAAGTCGTCAATGATCTGCCGCTGGGACGTAGCGTGGACGAAGCCTTGCGCATGGTGCAAGCGTTGCAGTTCTTTGAGAAAAATGGCGAGGTCTGCCCAGCGAACTGGAAAGAAGGTGCGCGTACGATCAAGCCGACCGTAGACGACAGCAAGTCGTTCTTTTCGGCCGAGTACTCGTCCTAGCTCCGTTGACTGGCAGGCGGTTAATTGTTCCGCGCGTTGACGGTGGTTTCCTCGGCAACCTCGACCGGATCGGGCTGGCTGTCCGAATAGACGCGAGCCCGCAGGACCATCTGTTGGGGTACTTGAGGCACGATCACGATGTCGTAGTCGACGCTTTCGGTTGACCTAACAAACTGAATCGTCGGAAAGTTCACGGTGTTGTCAGCCCCAAATTCATAGTTGACGGGATTGCCGTTCAGCGTGGCACTGCTGAATTGAACGCCTTGCGATACGCGGAGCTGGACACGCACGTTGCGGTCGGGCAGATTTTGATCGTTGGTCACGCGCACTCGGTAACGCACTTGGCTACCGACCGTCGTGGGGTCGCCGAATTCGCTGATTGAAATCCTCCACGTGCCCGTCCGGGCCTGCTCCGGTGGAGAGGTGACCGGCGGAGGCGGTTCCACTTGGTTGGCAATCGCACGAAAGGTGGCCGTTTCTTCGGCGCTGACCCCTTCGGCTGAGCTGGCGCGAACCGCAATGGCTCCCTGAGCGACTTGAGCCATCACATCAAAGGCAACGGTCAGTGGAATAATTGTGTCACCACTGTCGCCGGTCATTCGCGGCAGCAGGTCTGGCGGCGTCCAAGTAGCAGTTCGGCCATCGGCGCCGGTCCGGAAACGTACGCTATTGGCTTGGTCCACTCCGCTTGGGCGCAGCGCCGGGTCAATTGCCAACTCAACTCGTATGTCGCTCAATCGAACTTCGCCCGGGTTGCGGAGCACGATGGTCGCCTGGTTGGTCTGGCCGACGACTACCGTCTCAGGGAAATCGATACTGATACCGATGTTGGGCTGCTTGGGTTTCGGAGGCAGGCCACGAATGGAGGTACTCTTTTCCGCCAGAACCTGGGTACCGCTGAGCACCTGGAGCCTGGCTCCTAGCTGGCCCTCTTGCTGAACGCGGAATGCCACGCCCAGGGAACGCGTCTGGCCGGGTTGCAGCATGGCGATGGTCTGCTCGACTCGATTGGTGGCCTGATAGGCTTCGGGCAGCCCGGGATCGGTTTCGATCAGCAGCTGGAGATCCGTCAGGGTTTGTCGTCCGTTGTTGGTGATGTCAATTTCGTATTGCACGACGTTGCCGACGTCGGCCTGAGCGACTCCGCCAGCGGGCGCAAAACGAGCTTCGATCGAGGGGGCCGTGACGTCGGTGCGGACGCTCTGCTGGCGGGACAAATCGGGTTGGGCCGTGGTTTGAAAGACCACTTCGAACGTGGCTGGTTGAAGCGGTTCGAGCACGACCGACACGTCCAGTTGTTGACGGGCGGGCAGTACGCCCTGATCCCAAAGGAGTCCATTGTTGGTTTCACTCGATGGTTGCGGGACGGCCGTGACGATTCGCGTGCCCGCCGGTTTGATCATGGTCAGGCGGACATTCTCCGCGTCCACATCGCCGGGATTGCCTACCGAGGCGACGTAAGTCAGCTGCTCACCGATGGCCCCTGTCTCCGGCCCAAAGACCTGGAGCTGCAGCCCGGCCGAACTGAAGGTGACAAAAGTCTGGCCCCGGCCGACTGGCAGCTCAGGCAGGTTGTCTAATGGCTGGGCTGGACGGATGATTTCGATCTCGACCGCCGTGGTACCCCATGCGCTGGTCGGCGCGGCGACCTGAGCGCGGGCTATGCCGTCTCGATCGACAGGGACGATCAAAGAATTGCTTCCGGTCGAAGGGACGAACATAGCGACCGCCGGGTCGATGATGGTGTATTTCACCAGCCAACCTTCAGCTGGCACCAAATTCTCCGCCTTGGTGACGCGGGTTACGAGCTCGATGGTCTCGCCGGAACGGGCAATTTGCGGCTGGGGAAAACCCCACTGGGCATCGACCCAGTAGATCGTCGCGGTCTGTCGTCGGCGATCCCAGATCTCACTCTCGGGAGCGAGTACCGTGACACGACTGACGCCCTCGCTGGGAGACGACAGGCTCAACCACGTTTCGCCTTCGCGAATTTTGATATGTTCCTGCAGGTTCGGTGATCCGCGCGTGACAATCGTTTCCTTTCGGCTCGTTCGACCGCGGGCAAAATCGACATCGAGTTTCTCTACTTCCGGAGCCCCGGTAAGTGTGTTGATGAGCTTGCTGCTGGAATCGTCACCGACTTCGATAAACGTTCCGACGCTCTCTGGCGAGAGCATCCATTCGATTGGAGCTCGTTTGACCAGGTAGCCGTCGGACCCGCAAATGCCGGCCAGCAAGACGACTTCCCCGCCGACCGGAGCAATGGCTTTCAGTGGAGTTAGTTGAATCTGGCCAGCTTTGCCGGGAGATTCAAAGCGCCGGAAGAAATCGTGTTTGCGATCCATCAGGTTGCGAAAGCCGCCGGTGTCGCCACAGCTACCGTCGATGCAAGGCGGTGGGGTAGCAGGTGTTGCAAAGGCTGGAGCTGGCAGGAAGCCCGGTTCACCATCGCGAGAGGTCAACGGGGGGACAGCGAATTCGGTCGTGTTGGGCGGCGGCAGAAAAATGCGGGAGCCGGTGGGGTCGATCGCGGGCAAACGCAGGCGCTGGCAACCCGAAAGTGCGGCCAGCACACCGACAGCGACTAGGAGCGTCCAGCGGAATCGGTATGAACAATGACTGCGCAGCGCCGCCCGAGGCCGTCCACTGACGCGGCTGCCCTCGTATTCGAACTGTCCGTGTTCCGTCGCTGCCATCCCGATAGCGTCCTCTGACCATTGCCCATCCGCAGGCAAGCTACTAATGTCGTCCAGAGGAAGCGTAGCACCCGGTTACTCAGGGAGCAGAGAGAACGCAAGCCGGTGGGCGGGAAATCTTGACCGCGCCGTCCAGCTGTGCCGATTGTGCAGAATGGTCGTGATGCCCTACCCGAGATCAGGACAACGCCTGTTCAATACGCTCGATAACGGCCTTTTCACTCGGGCTCACGCTTCCAAATCCAAGGAGACCGCCTGAGGCCTCGGCGACAGCCCGGACCTGATGCATGATCTCTTTCTTCAGGGCGGCTCGATGCGACTCGTTGAGCGTCTGAGATAGGGCTCGGGCATAGTCGCACCAGGCGTCGAGCAGCTCCGCACCCGGGCGTTGTTCGGTCCAAGAGTCCAGCAGCTTCATGGCCGGCTCATCGGGCTTCAAGCCCGACTCCTCGGCGGCCTTCGAAATCACGTATCGCTCGTTGGCTTCAATACGATCGTCGGCCCAGGCCACCGCGACCATCGGTGCCAAGCGAAAGGCAGAAAGCGTTTCTACGGTCACGTCGATCGCGGCTATCTCTTCGGCCAGCGCTGGGTCACTGATACCCGTTACCTGCATGATCGCTTCAGCCGTCTGGGCCGTATTCATCTCGCCGCGCAGCTTATCGAGCAGCCGCTGATCCACAGACTTGTAGAAGTGTTCCTCTAGATTGAACCACTGTTTTGGTGAATTCTGGCTCATTGTTCAGTTTATTTTTTTATATGGGCGGTGGCCAACCCGGCGACGCGTCGGGGGCGAGGGACATGGCAGGCATAAAAACAGACCTGCACAGGTTATGATAAACCGCAGCTCGCGGCTCGCAACCGGTGATGGCGGACCGGCGGTGCCCCGGCAGGCAAGTCCGCACGGTAGCAGGTGAACCTGGGCAACGCTTCTCGGCGGGACGCGACATGCGGTCCGCAGGCATTCGATACCGCCCCATTTTCCAGCCGCCAGCTTGCGGCGGAGAGGTACGTATGGGTGATCTCCATGCATGGCCAGGCGGGGAAGCGTCCGCTCCATGAGGTCTCCGGCAGAGGGTTCTGTAAGTCACTCACCGTACGTGGTATCCTGCTTTGGACAGCGTCCCTACTACTTGACGCCCTAAAAAGCGAATTCGTAACGAGTGGAGCGCTGTCCCATCAGTCCCGTTGCGTTCACCCGGTTGGTCAATTTACCAGTAGTGATTTGCCTGTGTCTCATATCAGCGTCCATTCCACAGTGACGTCCAATCAATCCACTCGCGCTCGGCCGATCACGGGAACGCATATGCCGGCGTTCGCGTTTAACACGGGCAAGGACCTGGCGCGGCATGCGGCTCAGATCATCGCTCGTCTGGTGCGTGAGCGATCTGACCTCGGGCAGACAACTGTGTTGGGATTGCCCACCGGAAGCACGCCGGTGAGTACCTATCGAGAGTTGATTCGATTGCACCAGCAAGAGGGCCTCGACTTTTCCCATGTTGTCGTTTTCTGTCTGGATGAATTTTTTGGTATCTCGAATGACAACCCGCAATGCCACCGAAGTTGGTTGGCTGAGCACTTTTTTGATCACGTCAACCTGAGCGACGAGAACATCCACTGCTTGGACAGCCAAGTGGCGACCGCCGATGTAGAAATACATTGCCGGCGGTACGACGAGGCCATTCAAAGTGCGGGAGGATTCGACCTGGTGTTGCTGGGCATCGGTCGCAATGGGCACATCGGATTTAATGAACCGTTTTCGATGCGCAAGAGTCGTACGCGGCTATGCACGCTCGATCCCATTACGCGGCAGTCCTGCGCGAGTGACTTTTTTGGCGAGTCCAACGTGCCGTTGCAGGCGCTGACGGTTGGCCTTTCACCTATTCTGGCGGCTCGTCACGTGTTATTGTTGGCCCTCGGTGAACACAAGGCTTCGATCGTCAGTGAGACGTTGGAAGGTGCCATCACGGATCGCGTGCCCGCATCCTACCTGCAAGAGCACGTCGACGCGCGAGCTCTGTTGGATTTGCCTGCGGCCGGCGCCCTAACGGGTGTGTCAATGCCTTGGCTGCTAGAAAAGGTGAACTGGGATGAGTCGCTGATCAAACGCGCGGTACTCTGGTTGTGCGAGCAAACGGGCAAGGCGTTGCTGAAGCTGGACGACGAGGATTTTCGGCAGCACGATTTACATCAGTTACTGCGGCATCATGGTCCGGCCCAAGAGATTGCCCATCGCGTGTTTCGCTGGATGCTCGACACGATCGAGTATCATCCGGCCGGCAGGGAAGCGAAGACCGCACTTTGCTTTAGCCCGCATCCGGATGACGATGTGATCAGCATGGGAGGGACGTTGATTCGGCTGGTCGAAGATGGACATCGTGTTCACATCGCTTACATGACCAGCGGGAACATTGCGGTGTTCGATCACGACGCCCATCGCGTCGCCGACTTGGTAACCGAGTACAACCGCTTGTTTGGTATCGACCAGCAAAAGTCAGTCGAAGTTCAGGAGCAGGTTCGTGGGGGGCTGCAGACCAAGGAACCGGGACACCCTGATCTCGACACGATTCTGAAGATCAAGGCCTTGATACGCTGGAGTGAGGCGCGTGCCGGAGCCCTACATGTTGGATGTCAGGCGGAGAATCTGCACTTTCTGGATCTACCCTTTTATCGCACGGGGACGATCGCCAAACATCCCATGGGAGAGGAAGATACGGCGATTATTCGCGAGTTGCTTGAGCGCACCGAGCCGGATCAGGTCTACCTGGCCGGTGACTTGGCGGACCCTCACGGAACGCACCGCATCTGCGCCGAAGCCATTTTGTATGTGCTTGGCGAGATGCGGCGCGAGGGTCGACCGATTCCTGAAGTCCTGCTTTATCGCGGAGCCTGGCAGGAATATGCCCTGCATGAAATCGAAATTGCTGTGCCGCTGAGTCCGAGTGACATTGAACTGAAGCGTCAAGCGATTTTCATGCACGAGAGCCAAAAGGACGAAGCCCTGTTCCCCGGCGCGGATCCTCGCGAGTTCTGGCAGCGGGCCGAGGACCGCAACAAGGGAACGGCTGAAAAGTACAACCAGATTGGTTTGCCGGAGTTCTTCGCGCTCGAGGCGTTCACGCGTTGGAAGGGGAGCGAAATCTAGGGACGAGTCTTGAAAGCAGGTAATCCCAGTTCGGCGCTACCAGCGGGCGCCCGGCTGGACACACACTGCCGGGCCGCAACCGACTAGGCAGCTGCGGTTTCGTCCGGAGGTTTCTGGTCTTTGTTTTTTCTTCTCATTTTGGCTGGTGGTTCTCCGCGCCAGCGCCGGTGTAGCCACCAATACTGCTCCGGGGCCATGCGGATCGCATCCTCCAAGCGTCGGTTGTACCAGACGGTCAGCGCGCGTACCGATTCAAGGTACGCAGGCGTGTTTTCAGCGTCCAGTTGCGCTGGATCCGCGATGCCGGTCATCCCCATTTCGTATCGAAGTGGGCGACCGAGGCGACGCGTATAGTTGACGATCATCGGCGCCTTGGCCGACAGTACAAACAAGGCCAACGCTTTGTGGCATGACGTTGGATGTCCAAAGGAGTCTACCCAGCAACCCTTGACGCCAGCATGCTGATCTGCCAGCAGTGCCAATGTGCCCCCTTCGGCAAGCAGCTCTTGTACGGCAACCGCACTGCCTTCTTTGGGCAGCAGGTGGCGAACGCCCAGCGATCTGAACTGGTTGATGAACTGGTCGAAGTACGGATTGTCCAGCGGTCGGGCAATCGAGGTAGAGGGGTTGCCGAGCATGCTGGTCGTATAGCCGGCGACCTCAAAGTTTCCGAAATGCCCGGTGACCAGTACCGTGGCGCGATGGTCCATCATGATTTCGTAGACCTTGCGTTTGTCACGCATATAGAAATGCTCTCGCCAGTTCGTGCGGTGGATTTTCCTGGGCGCGTGAGCGATCTCACAGAGCATCAATAGCAGGTGATGCCACATTCTCCTGCGCAGCAGCGCCTTGTGGGGTCCTGAGAGTGGCCCGAAGGCCCGTTCAAGATTGGTCTCGGTGATCTCGCGCCGGATCGTGGTCCAGTCCGATACGATCGCCGCCAGGACTCTGCAGATTCGGTCGCAAGCTTCTAGCGAGAGGCACTGCATCCAACAGATCACGCAGCGTAGGGCGACGTAGGCTAATCCGTCACTCCAGGTCCCTTTTTTGCCGCTGGTTGTTGGCATGTTCCGTTGCAATTTCCAGAATGGATTCGGCTCAGGTACGAATCCTCAGGCAGCCTGGCCGTTTCACCTGCCTGGGAAGACAGCCTCCTTTCCACTAGATTGTGGCAGGGTAATCTTGACTAGCCAAGGCCGAACTTTTCGGAAACACGTTCAATGCAGTGGTCACAACTATTGGGGCACGGGCAGCAGATCGAGTGGTTTCGCACTGCGCTGACAGCTGGGCGCATGGCGACCAGCTTCCTGTTTGTGGGGCCAGACGGGATCGGGAAGCGGACGTTTGCGCTCTGTCTGGCCAAGAGTTTGCTTTGTCGACAGTCGGAACCTCAAATGCTGGCGCCTTGCGGGCAATGCGAGGACTGTACTCAGGTGGAGGCGAATACCCATCCGGATCTGCTGCAGGTAGCCAAGCCGCCGGAGAAGGCGTTTCTGCCGATCGAACTGCTGATCGGCGAGCGAGAGAAAAGGATGCGTCAAGGACTGTGCCATGATATTAGCTTGAGGCCTTACGGTGGACGCCGAAAGATCGCCATTCTCGACGACGCCGATTCCCTCAACGTCGAAGGGGCCAATTGCCTCCTGAAAACACTAGAGGAACCACCGCTCGACTCCGTACTGATCCTGGTCGGTACCAGTCTCCGGCGCCAGCTGCCGACCATTCGTTCTCGTTGTCAAACGATCGTTTTCAAGCCGCTTGAGCCGAGCCAGCTGGAAACACTTTTGCGCCAGACCGGTATTGCCGAGACTGCTGATGCCGCACGAGAGATCGCAGGCTGGTGTGGCGGCAGTCTGACCGAAGCCAGATTGCTGGCCGATCCAGAGCTGCATGAGTTTCGAGCCTCGTTGCTGGCGGCGCTGGCGGCGCCGAGAATGCCTTTGTCCGAGTTATCCAAAGGTTGCGGAGCGATCATCGACGCGGCGGGCAAGGACGCCAAGGCGCGGCGCGAGCGCATGAAGCTGTTGTTCCGTATGGCATCGGCCTTCTATCGCGCCGTCGCGTTGGGCCACAGTCCCACCGCAGGTAGAGGTGCTACCAGCGAACACCACCAAGATGGATTGTTGGCGCGTTTTGTCGATAGCGCACAGGACCACTGGAGAAGCGGTCCGAAAGGAGCCGTCGCATGTTGGCAACGGTGCTTGCTAGCTATCGAACAGGTTGACCGCAATGCGAACCAATCCAGCCTGCTCGAGGCTTGGTCTACTGACATCGCGCGACTGAGCGAATGCTAGTGCCATCATCCACAGCACGCTGCCTGACTTGCCTACCGAGAGAGGCCTCGAATGATCCGTTGGCCCCAAGTCAGACGCGAAAGCGACAGCCGGGCTATGACGTAACAGAGCAAGCCGATGCCAGTTCCAACGGCGTCCGCGACCACGTCCCAAGGATCGCAGTGTCGACCAGGAATGAAATGCTGTGTCAATTCGTCGACGCACGCGTAAGCGATGGCGATCGTAGCCGCCAAGCCTAAATGGCGGAGCCCTTTGCCCGCATGCGTGGGTAGCGCCCAGGCGAGGAGGAACGACAGGCCGGAAAATGCGATCACATGATAGGCTTTGTCGGACATCGGCAGTCCCGGCATTGCGACCTTCGGTAGATGAGTGGCAACAAAAATTGCCAGCCAATAGGTAGCCAGGCACAGGGTGGCGATGCGAATCATGGTGGACGTAACTAGGGGAAAAGGTGCCCATCGCCGCGCGGCCGCAGCGGGTCTTCCCGGAATTATTGTGTTGGTTCGTTCGGTCTGAATGATTGTAACTCGTTTCTTATAAACAGGTTCCGGCTGTCAGGTATGCGCCGGACTGGTGGTAGCGGATTTGGGGTAAAATAGTCAGACTACTAGGCTAAGGCTAGGTTAGGAATCGACCGTTGCGGACGAAAACGTGATGACGAAGGGCCGATTCGGGCGAATTGGCCGGTGGCGGGACAAAGAGAGAGTTTTAAGGAGCGAGCACGGTGCAGTATCGGCAATTAGTGGCGGTCATCGCGTTGTTGAGTGTCAGTGTTTCTGTAATGGGCCAAACTCCGAAGTCGACCTCCGAAGGCGACAAAAGGACGGCGGCTAAAAAAACGGGCCAAGAGAAGGCGAGTCAGTCCGACGGTGGTCAGGGCTGGAAGTCTTTTTTGCCGGCAAAAGGCCTCGCCGGCTGGGAGATAACTGACTTTGGTGGTCAAGGAGAGGTGACGCGCAAGGGAGATCTGCTGGTCATGGAAATGGGGGATCCGTTGACAGGCATCAACTATAAGAAAAAGGACTTTCCGAAAACCAATTTTGAGATCCAAGTGGAGATCCAGCGAATCGAAGGAAGCGATTTCCTTTGCGGTTTGACTTTCCCCGTTGGCGACGAACATTGTTCGCTGATTGCGGGTGGTTGGGGCGGCGGCCTGGTGGGACTCTCGAGCGTGGATGGATTCGACGCGTCGGAAAACTCGACGACGACGTACCATGCCTTCGACAACGGCAAGTGGTACAAGTTCCGACTGGTCGTCGATGACAAGATGGTTCACGCTTGGATTGACAACGAAAAGTTTGTCATGCAAGAGCGCGAGCATCATGAATTTTCGACCCGTATCGAGGTTTTTGCGAGTCGGCCTGTGGGCTTGTGTGCGTTTCAGTCCAAGGTTGCCGTCAAGAACTTTCGCTGGCGTCCGCTGGGGAAACGAGCCCAAGCCGAAGATAAGGACGCAGCCGACTTAGCACCGCCCAAGGCATCCAACTAGCGAATTCAAGGACGGATTGCGGTACGCATGGATCACATGGGCGGCGACTTTTCAGGAACCGACGAGTTCTCATCCGACTTGGTGGACTGGGATCAGACGTTCATGCAGCAGGCACTCTCCCTGGCCGAGCAGGCGATGCAGGAAGATGAGGTGCCGGTTGGAGCGGTTATCACCCATCGCAGCCGCGTAATCGGCTCAGGCTGGAATCAGCGCGAATCCCTGCAAGATCCGACGGCGCATGCGGAAATGATCGCGATTACGCAGGCCGCCGCCACGCTCGCTAGCTGGAGGCTTGAGCAATGTACGCTTTACGTGACGCTCGAGCCCTGTCCGATGTGTGCGGGCGCGATTCTGCAGTCTCGTATTCCAAGGATCGTGTACGGAGCCGCCGATCCCAAATCCGGCGCCGTTGATTCACTTTTCCGCTTGCTGGACGATTCCCGGTTGAATCATCGAGCCGAAGTAACCGGAGGTGTTTTGGCGGGACGCTGCGGTGCGATCCTCAGCCATTTTTTTCAGGAGAAACGTCGGCAAGGCAAAAAGTAAGGGCATTAGCGGTAGCGACCAAGACGGTGACAGCATGGCCATCAGGTTGCCACGCCGTAGTCGCAGGTTGTCTTGCCCGACTGGCTGAGTACCCTCTCGCCAGCGGTTTGGGTCGGAACTGAAGCCTTGCCGGTAGCCCCAATTTCGATAGAGAACTCAATCCAACACAATGAATGAACCTAACGAAACGCCTCTGATCGATCCAAGTCTCCTTGTTCGGTTGCGCCTCAAGGCACACCAGCTGGACCGTTCGTTCAGCGACCGGCCGGAAGCGTTGCCCGATGAGGCCATCTTGCCGTGTCTGAGTTCGGAACTGGCCGGTGATTCCAAGTTTGCTCAGGTGCGGGTCGCGGTGGGCCAGGACGCACTCTACTTTCAAGCTGACGTGCAGGGGAAGAAGCAGTTGCCCTGGTGCCGAGAGTCGCGACTGGAGGATAGCGATGGACTGCATGTCTGGATTGATACGCGCAATTCCAGGGAGGTGCATCGCGCGACGAAGTTCTGTCATCGGTTCGGTTTCTCGCCGATGGGGAGGGGACCGAAGGCCGATCTGCCCTTCGTCGGTTGGGCTCCGATCAATCGTGCTCGCGAGAGTCCGCCACCTCCTCCGGATGATCGCCTGTCCATTCGAGCTCGGATCAGCGAGGGGCGCTATCGGCTGGTAGCGGCTCTTCATTTCGATGCGTTGACGGGGCTCGACCTGCAAGATTTTCCGGTGGTCGGCTTCTATTTCGCTGTTGCCGATCGAGAGCTGGGCTGGCAGTCGGTCGCTCTGCAACCCGATTTGCCTGTCATGGATAACCCAAGCCTCTGGGCGCAGTTGACGCTGGCGTAGCATCACGGCGGAAGCCAATGTCGCTTGTCCCAACGTGCCATCACGCTCGGCCAGGATGATTGGCAGAAAACAGCCCAGTGGTTTCCCGCATGACGCGTAGGCGTTATTCGAACATGCAGCCGCCAGAACCGCACTGAGGCCGACCGCAAGTCGGGGCCTCTGAGGGGCCACTCACGGGTAGGCTCGAGGAATGGGATACCGCAGGCGCTGCCGCCACACTCAGCTGTTTTTCCAGTTTTGGAGAGCCGCAGGCGGGGCACTCGGGGCGTTCCGACCTGTTTCGAAGGAGTACCTCGACCGTCTGACCGCAACTAAGACAATGGTATTCGTACAGAGGCATGGACGCTTTCGCCTTTAGAGGAGATAAAACCTGGTAACGTCGCCATCAACTGGAGGACGTGCCGGATCCTTTGCTCTACCTTAGGAATGATAGTTGATGAAAGTCAAGTTGACAGCCTGGAATCTACTCAAACAAAGTGTCTTATCGACTGCGCAAGTCAGGAACATCGACCAGCTCGCGATTAGCCGATATGGCATGAATTCACTGGTCCTGATGGAAAATGCTGCCCTAGGATGCGTCGCTTGGCTGCAGCAGAAGTTTTCCGTCGCTCAGAACACGGTCATCCTGTGCGGTCGAGGCAATAACGGAGGAGATGGATTGGCCATGATGCGCCACCTACGAGTGCGGGGATGGCCATGTCAACTGTTCTTGTTGGGGCCAAGGGAGAAGTTGTCTGATGACGCCCGTGCCAATCTCGATATTCTGCTTGCCGGTCGTCCGGACGGCATCCATATCTTGGATGGTGAGAATGCGGCGAGCTTCTCTGCGGATCTCCAGGACCACTTGTCGAAGGCAAGCTTGATTGTGGACGCCATGTTAGGCACCGGCGCCCAGGGCGAACCACGATCGCCGCTGAGCGAGTGGATCCAGCTTGCCAACGATAGTCAGTGTTTCCGGCTCGCAATTGACAATCCTACCGGCGTGGATGCCGAGACAGGTCAGCGAGCCGCCGCCGCTTTTCGCGCTGATGCCACGCTCACATTCGTCGCTCAAAAGCCGGCCATGATTGGCGATGGAGCGCGAGACCGGTTCGGCCAGTTGGAAGTGCTACCGATTGGCGTCCCGGAACAGCTGTTGCAAGAGGTGCTCGAGAGCCTGGACTAGTGCAAGCCAGCGCACCGACATAGTTTGGTGCGTCAACGGTTTTTGGTGTGTTTGGGTAAAGGGGTGAGTAGTCAATTGTGCACAGCACCCGAAGGGCCGCTGGCGGCAATTGACTACTGACCCCTTTACCCGACCCAAAGATTAAGCTTTGACAGACCACTAGTTTTCAATGTCTGGGTTGGGAGGTTCGTAGTTGAACTCCTGCCACTTCACGGCATGATCCATCGGTTCGATACGCAGCACGGTGTCACCGTTCTGGAATAGCCGCACCGTGCCCGTGGATTGACTGACAACGATGCCAATGGCCTTGGTAATTTGCGAAATCGCCGCACCCGCCCAGTGCCGCGAACCGAGTCCTTTGGAGAGCGTTAGATTGGCATGCGAGACTTCGATAATCTGGCGGCTCTTTTCGACGATGCCGTCTGCGGAAACGACGAACGCGCCATCCATTTGGGCGATTTCCTTGATATCCTCTCGGACTTTGGCATCAAACAGATTGCGCATTTTGCGGCTGTAGCCGCGCAACGGGTCAAAACCGCTGTCTTTGCAGTGCTGCAGTACTCTACGCGTATCGCCGACGACAAATAGCGTACCGACTTTTTTCCCTTCACGTCCCTCGAGCCCGATTTGAGACGCCAGATCGATCACCGTCTTCAAGCTTTTGAGCGGGACACTACTTTCGAGTCGCTGCAAGTCGCGCGTGGTCAGTCGCCTTAGCCGGTCGTCGAGCCGAATATGGCTGATAGAGTCAATTCTTTGGTAGGCGAATCCGCTGTAGACGGCGATCACGTCGCCGTTGCTCTTGAGATATCCGTCGGCAACGGCCTCCAGCAAGGCGTGTTGCAATCGCTCAAGCAGCGGAGATTTTTCCTTGTTGAGCGGAAGGGGCAACA
>JANQJJ010000363.1 GCA_028281725.1 Pirellulaceae bacterium
GCCGTACGGCGGAGCGTAGGCGAGATCGAGATTCGCCAAATCGTCGACCGTGCCGCCAAAGTGAAGTAACGTTGCGACCACATCGAGACGTTTGTCGACTCCTTCAGCGCCGACAGCCTGCGCTCCGAGCACCTTGCCGGATCCGGGTTGATAGATCAGTTTCAGAGTTAGATTGCGGGCTCCCGGAAAGTAGCCGGCATGATGCGGAGCCTGGATCGTCGCGGAGCGGGTTTCGATGCCCGCAGACTGACACATCCGCTCACTGAGCCCGGTTGTGCCGGCGGCCAGTTCGAAGACACGCACGATGGCGGTACTCTGAACCGGTCCCAGCGGCGGTGAGGCTCCGGTCGCCGCATGCGTTCCAGCCACGCGACCGGAGCGGTTCGCCGGACCGGCCAGAGGAACTCGCATCTTGCGACCGAGCACACCGTGTTGGTACTCCACCATATCCCCCACGGCATACACGTGCGGATCATCCGTCTGACAAAACTCGTTGATCCGGACACCGCCATGTTCGCCCAACGTCAAACCTGCCTGTTCGGCTAACTGCGTTCGGGGACGTACTCCTGCCCCGACAATCACCAGATCAGTCGCCAACGATTCGCTACCGGCCCGTTTGACCGCGGTCACGCGCTGGGTATCGATGAGCAAACTCTCGACCGTCGCACCCAAACACAGCCGGACGCCATGCCTCCGGAGTTCTTCTTCAATGAGCTTGGCCATCTCAGCGTCCAGGGGGCCCAGGACCTGTGGAAGTCGCTCGATAAGCGTGACGGCGATCTTGCGACGGACCAGCTGTTCGACCACCTCCAGCCCTACGAATCCTGCGCCGACCACCGTCGCCTGCTTGCAGGGCCGCTTCTTCAAATAGGCTTCGATGTGGTCCATATCGTCGAGCGTCCACAATTGAAACACGTTCTCCGCCCGGACGTCGCAAAACTCCGGTCGTATCGGCTCCGAACCGGTGGCCAAGATCAACCGATCGTAAGGCAGCTGAAATGCCTCACCGGTACGGGTCTTACCTGTGACGTTGGCGGCTGCTCGGTCGATGCGAGTGACCTCATGTTCTGTCAGGACGCGAATCCGAAATCGATTCCAAAACAGCTCCGGTGTTGCGACTAGCAACTTCGAACGTTCTTCAATCTCGCCGCCAATATGGTATGGCAAACCGCAATTGGCAAACGAGACAACCGGCCCTTTCTCCACGATGGTAATTTCCGCTTTCGCATTGCTCCGACGAGCGCGCGCTGCGGCGGAAGCACCTCCTGCAACCCCTCCGACAATCACAATGCGGAGTGGCGTTTCCTGTTCTTCGTTAGCTTGGTCTGGTGTAGGCATTTATTTCAACCTATAGAAAATAACTTACGTTGCTTGATTTGATAGAACGTCGGCCTACTCAGGGCGGCGGTCGACTCTGTGCGGCGGTCTTGCCGGATTCCCCATCGACGCTGGCCCCGCTGGTCTATTTCTGAATGACGTGATTCGCCGAAGAGTCGCATGCGACTGGACTCTCCTGGCGTTGGCCTCCCAACCAGCGCGATACTTGCTCCGGGAGAGAACGAATATGAAGATCTCGCTGTGGGAAAGCGATTTCTATATTGGCCGCGTTGAACGCCAGATAAATCTGCTCGTGCAACTCATGAACGGTACCGAGACGATTGTCGAGTGTCTCCAAATAGGCTCTCAGCACCAGATTGAGCGTGTTGTCACCAAACCCTTCGAACGTCACGATCGGTCCCGGTTCGTTCATGATATTGGGATGCTCTTCGCACACCTTGCGGATCAAATCACAGGCAACGCGCGTATCGCTGCCGTAGGCCACGCCCACGTTCACGACGACGCGATTGGTCGTGTCCGAGAGAGTCCAATTCAGGAGTTTCCCAGTAATCAACTCCCGGTTGGGAATGATCAACTCCTGACGATCCCAATTGACGATGGTCGTGGCTCGAATGCGGATCTTCTGGACCGTGCCCGTGGTGCCGTCGATGGTGATAATGTCACCGACACGAATCGGCTGCTCGAACAGCAAGATGACGCCTGAAACAAAGTTGGCAAATATTTCTTGAAGCCCAAACCCTAACCCCACGCCGAGCGCCGCCACCAGCCACTGGACACTGGACCACCGAAGACCGATGGTTGCAGAAGCGCTGATGATCCCAATCGCGAAGATAGCGTAACGACTGAGCGTGATAACCGCGTATCGGGCGGCGTTGGTAATCGGCAGATGCTGTAGTAAAGCGATCTCCAACAAGCCCGGCAAATTGCGCCCCGCAATCACCACCAAGATGATAATCGGCACCACCAGCAGTAAATCGGCCCAAGTGATCGGCACGCGCTCGCCGGCAATATCTCCCTGGACCGTCCACAATTCGAATCGGTCCAACAACGAGATAGCGGGCAAAATGTCGGACCATAAGTAGTAAGCCGTTGCCAATCCAGTTGCCACCACCAGACTGGTTACCAGGCGTTTGGTTTGTTCATTGATGGCGACGAGATTGACCTCAGGGCTTTCCTCAATCAGACCACTGCTCTCGCTCTCTGCTTGCTGACCGCGACGCGCGGCCTCTTCGAGCCGCTGCCGAGCCTGAGCCATCATGATTTTCCGCCGATTTAAGACCAGCCAGCGCATCAACAGGCAGTAGAAGGTCGTCAGCACAACAACCGCCCACAAGGTCGTGTCCAAATGGATGGCAATACGCTGCGCCGTATAGTGATAGCCAGTCAAACTGACCACCACCAGCACCAATGGGCCCATGACCAGACCGAAGTACCAAATGAAGCGCAGGCGATTAAGCCAGCCGCCAGAGTTTTTTTGCAGATAGCCACTAAGAATACCTGTACTGGGCGCGAAGACTCGCGCGAAAAATATGCTAACCAAAGGCATCAGCAAAATAAATGCCGCGCGCCCCAAAGAGGACTCCCAGCGCGGATCGCCGTGGGACGCGAGCAGTCCAATCACCACGGCCAGCAGGATGGAAAAATCGATGAGCCAACGTAGATTCTTTGCCAACCGCTGCGAGATGGCCTGTTGCCAATCGAAGTGCTTGTTGCCCAGCCCGTCGAGTCGGCATATCTGCCTGAGCAGTTCCAGCGGGAACCAGATGGCGGCAGCCAGCAACAGCCCCTTGGCTAACGATATCGCGAACTCGGTTTTGACCTCCGGTACCAGCGTGGCCCGGCTGGCTCCGTCGATCGACCAGAAACCGAACAGCAGCAGCAGCGGCGCCGGAGCCGCAATCAGCATGGTCGTCAGGAAGCCATGCGCGGTGAGTTGAAAATCCGTGCAAGTCTTCTTCTCCGCCTTGGCCGACAACTGCCCTAGCCTGCGCCGCAAACCGGCCTGGTTCCCCAGGAGCACCAGCCAACCGACGGCAAACAATCCATACCACCACGGGCGCCGAGCCGCATCGCTTAGCAGCAACAAGCCACAACTGCGCCAGTTGTCGTAGTACAGCAACCAGCGAAGCGCCTCGGTAGCATGCTGCCAGTCCGATCGCCCAAGAGGATCGCAACTACGGATCCACAAAACGTGCTTGTCGATCAGCGCGCGATAGGCGTTCGATTGTTTGATGGTGTTGTCTTGGACATCGGCCAGATCATACAAGTCGGTGAGATACTCTTTGACGTCAATCGTCATCGCGCCGATGATCTCTTCGCCTTTTTGTAATAGCCGCCCGGTGTCGGAACTGTCGAGCGGGTCCGCTGAAGCCCGACCGCCGCCGCTTGCCGCCCGGGTACGCTTAAGAGCGTCTTGTTCGGAGTTAATCTGATACAGTTCATCTTCCAGATCGAACAGCAGAGAGTCCGCCTGCTGTACCTGATCTTGCACGTAACGAATGCGGCTTGCCAACTGATTGGGATCCGGCAGTTCACCGCTCTGCTTGCGAAGCATCAAGCCCACCCAAGCGTTGAAGCCCGATGCTCCTTCCGGGCCGTGTTCGGGCTCGACCCGGTTGAGCATCTTCGCTTTCTGCTCCTTCCAGTGCTGGTAGACCGCCCTGGACGTTTCGAGCTCTTGCTTGACGTTCGCGTGCTTGCTGGCCAACTCCAGCCAGGCCTGCGTACGTTCAAGTAGCGTCGTTCCGCGCTCTTGTAAGGGCGGCGGCAAATCTTGGATTAAATCGTAGACTTCACTCTGCGCGGTTAGGATTCGGCTTTCATTGATTTTTTCTAACCGACTGTTAACTCGCCTGACTTGCTCTTGAAGCCGCCGCTGGATGCCCTCAGCCAACTCGACCTGTAGCGGTAGAAGCGATACCTCTGCCTCGTACGCGCGCTGTTCACTTTCTAACGATTTGACTTGTTCGGTCAGCTTGGACTTCGCAGCATCGGCGGCCCACCCAATCGCCTCCTGAACCAACGGGTCTTCGACCGGCTCGGTTGCCGGAGTGCTAACAACCTGTTCCAATTGCGTCTTGGATTCGGAGATGAGTTGCGGTAATTCCTGGCGACGTTTTTCACGGGAGGTCGTCTGCTCACTAAAGCTCTCCCGTTGCTCGGTAGCCGCCGCCAATTGCGCTTCTAGTGACTGCAACCTGGTTTGGCCTTCCTCGAAACTTTTAAAATCCGGAGCCGGTTCCTCTGGAATCTGCTCGGCATCCTCTGCCTTGCGAGCACGTGCCGACTCCAGTTTGGCAGGGGCGGCAGCCGCCCTTTCATTCCACTCCACTTTTGATCTTTGAAAGTCTGCTGCAGCTTGCAGGTCGGCCAGGACTTGCTGATAGAGTTTGACGAGAGACTCCTTGTCTTCCGCCGCTGCTTCCGAATCTGCCTGCACCTGCTCCAACCGGGCGTTGACCTTCTCCGTCAACGACTCGATTGCCTGAGCCGCACTGGCAGGCGCCGCACTGGAGGGCACGGCGGTGGTAGGCACTGCTGGCGGGTCAAGTTGGTTTGCCTCAGGTCCCGCCAACGGCGGAGCTTGGATCGGACGCGTCTGAGCCCGGCCAGTCTGAGCAAGGCTCACCACCAGTGAGAGGGCCACGGCGGGAAGCCAACCAAGCCGCCGATGCGAAGTCCAACGCCTACCCATAACCAAACCTTCCCATCCGAAGGAACGAACTCGATGCTAGCGAACACCTGGGCCGTGCGGCAACGGCTGCCGGAACCGACCGGTTCGCTGTCCCGTTCCCCTGCACGCGAGCCCTTTATTGTGTAGAAATCAGGCGGTGCGTGTAGGTGGCTCGCTGCCGGCTGGGTCTTGGCAGATCAAGTTGGGCTGGCGAAGCGCTTTGGGGAAATGGTTTTTTAACGTGCCGCGCGAGAGTTTTCCCCACGACAGAACCCGGCCGCGCCACGTCACCCGGCACCAGCCCTGGCCTTCATCTGGGCAGCCTCGAACGGATTCGCCGGCAATGTAGCTCAACGCGTCCGAATCACTCAGCGCGACGGTATGCTTCGGTCTGCAACAGTCCAGTAGCGAAGAGCCGAAATGCGGCTGCCAGCGATTTGCTGAGCGCTCCCGAGCAAGCGGGACACCCCCGTGTGCGGACTCGATCCAGCCGATAGGTAGCTCGGCAGGAAAACGATGGATCTGATTTCCTCGGCGATAGCACGCTCCGATACGCGCGGTGTCAAACCAATCCGCGTCGCCGGGCCAATCCACCAGCGGTTTCCAGACATCCTTGGCTGGACGACTCAGCGGAGCGCTGCCAGCCGGATCGATCCGGTCGGCCTGGGAGTTTGGTCGGACAAGCGTCGCGGCAAACGCGCCCGCACAGCGATCTCGGTGCGGCCAAAGACGATAGCATCCGGCGCACTCGGAACTTTCCCATTTCGTCAGGTCTGAAAAACGCACGGGCTGCCACTGCGGATGCTCACCGAGAAACCACTGCACGATCCCTTCGTTCTCTGCGTAGGAGAATGAGCAGGTTGAGTACACCAGTCGACCGCCGGGACGCACCAGATCAGCCGCCGCCCGGATGATGCGCATCTGCCGGGCGCTACTATGCTGAATCTGCGCAGCAGAAAAGGCCGCTCGGGACTGCTTCCCACGGGCAACCAGCGACTGACCGGTACACGGAGCATCTACCAGGACCCAGTCGAAGGCACTCCCGTACGCTTCGCCGAGGCGCTGGACCTCCAGGTTGGTGACGATTTGATTGCCGTAACCCGATCGACACAATGCCAGACTGAGGATCTCCACTCGCGATGCAATGACCTCGTTGGAGACCAGCACGCCATGGCCGCCCAGGCGTTCCAGAATACCCGTCGACTTTCCGCCCGGCGAAGCGCACACGTCGCAGACAAGCTGGCCCGGGGATACATCGCACATTGCCAGTGCCAGCATGGAGCCGGCATCTTGAATGGTGTAGTCGCCCGCCACGTGCTGTAGAAAAGCGCCCGGTCGAACTGTAGGAGAATGGACAAAACGCCCAGCTGAAAACCAAGGAACGACCCGCGTTTGGAACGGGAGTTCCGATTCGCTCAGCGTCGGACGGGGGCGAACGGCGCGCTGCGGCAGTTCGAAGATCGCCGCCTCAAGCTCTAGCAACTCACTAGCTGAAAACCCGCCTGCGGGCGAAGCAAGCGGCCCAAGAACGTATGGCCAATCAATCGACTGTGAATGCATGTCGCTGACCAGCTCTAAGTGATTGGCAACTTGCCAAATAGCATGGTATCGCCGCGGATCGGCTCCGAAAGAGACTGAAAACCCTTCTTCTCGTATAGCCACCGCGCCGGGTTGTCGGCACGGACCTCAAGCGTAAGAGCACAGCAATCATTCTCTTTGGCATACTTGGCGACCGCATCAATCAGCTGGGCTCCGATCCCGCGTCTCTGATAATCACTATGGACCATGAGATCGTGGATATTGATCAGCCGCTGGGCTTGAAAGGTGGAGAAGCCCACCAAACAGGTAGCCATTCCCACCGCGCCCGAGTCGCCGATGGTCGCCAGGAAAACCAATGTCGAAGGATGGGCCGTCAGCCCCGGAATCACTTGCCGCAGCACGTCCTGAGGCAGCGGCTTTCCGCCAATGATGGGGTGCTCGGCATAGTGATTGAGCAAGTACAGGAGATCCTGCTGATCTTGCTCGTCAGAAAGATCGGCCAGACGGATCGAGAGGTCCGCTTCAAAGTTCGTTGACATGACGGCTGCGCGCTGTGAGACGTGAATAAAGGCTGCCGGAAAGAGCATGCCCTCGGCCCAGGCTTGGGAACGGCTCCTCTTATTTGACTCGCAAGGTGTGGAGCTCTGCAACCGGTCACCGGGGCCGCCCGCAAGCGACCAAGACCGAGGGTTCCAACAAAAAAACGGCCCGCAGAACTTTCGCTCTGCGAGCCGTTTAGTTTTAACGCGTCTGGAGTCTACCAGATCCGCTTGGGCCAAAGCCTAGCGAACGTAGCTGGTAGCCTGGATGACACGCCGATTGCTTTGAAGATATGCACTTGGATCAACCACGGGTGCTGGAGGCATAGGAGCCGCGTCGCCGTTGACGACAGGAGCTGCTACCGGAGCCGTTGAACCAGCACATCCGCAGGAGTCACATGCGAGAGCATCGCAGCATCCCTTGTTTCGTCGCTTGAACAGCTTGCTCAGCAGGCCACCGCAGCGTTTGCTGCTGCAGCAACCCGAATCGCAACCGCATGGGTCGCAAGCGATTTCGCAGCCACAGCTAGGTGCTGCACCGCAGCAGCTGTCACCGCAAGCCGACATTTCGCAACCGCAGCTTGGATCTGCTCCGCATCCACAAGCAGCTGTTTCGCAGCCGCAGGATGGTTCGCAGCATGCCGAAGCACAAGCGTTATCGCAGCAGCTATTTCGTCGGTGCAGCTTGCAGTGAATCTTAGCGAGCAGTTCCTGTAGAGGCTTACGCCGTGGCTTGCAGCAGCCGGTGTCGCATCCACCGCATGGGTCGCAGCATGCAACCTCGCAGCCGCAGGATGGCTCACAACCGCTTCCGCAGTCACCACAAGCACTTTCACAACCACAGGATGGCTCGCAGCAAGCCGAAGCACATCCATCACCACATGCGGATTCGCATCCGCATGATGGTTCGCAAGCGGAGGCGCATCCGCCACCACAAGCTGACATTTCACAACCGCAGCTTGGATCTGCTGAACATCCGGTGTCACAGCAAGCACTGTCACATCCGCTGCCTCTGAGTCCGAGCATGCGATCCAACAATCCCCCGCCGAAGCTAGGAGTGCAAAGGCTGGCGCCCAGCACGAGGGATCCGATTAGCACGTTCCATTTCATCGAGCCACAACTCCCTAAACGATGAACCATTTTCCTTGGCGCGGTTTGGCCTAAACGGGGGTGTAGTTGGCCGAGACCGGTTTCGACGTACGAAGTCGCCGCCGAAATCGCCCTCCAGCCGGGCCGGCAACGAATGAGCTCACATTAACGAGTTTGCCGTCAGGTGCTTTCATTCAACTTCGTGGTGCCGATGACGGTTTTCCACGGCTTAGGCCCTTTTCAAGACCCACTCCGTGTTCCACACTCCCAAACCGATTTTTTGGTATTAGCCTGGGTCACTTGCGCCAGTTACCGGACGAGTCATTCCATGGACTCTGAATTTGGTTATCCGGTTTAATCCTCTGAGCCTGCCTGTCATCCGTCTTGCACAACCGAAAGGCTCGTCAGTTCAAGGGTATCGGTCCGCTAGAAAGACCCGCTTGAGAGACCTCCAAGCTTTTTTACGGGAACGACTTATGGCAATTGCAGGGCGATTCTGTGCCGCCTAAACGAGGTCTGATAGCTAGGCAAAGTATGCGGGCCGCAAGGTCGCCACCAAACCTCAAACTTCGCCACACCGCCCCTCAACAAATGATCATTTGTACACTTACATCGACCTGCTGACTGAGCGAAAATCCTCGCTTCTCGTTAAAGGTGGATGTCTGGTTGCAACTGGACCAGCTCTTATAGGCTGGAAAATCATTAAGCCTTCGCATAGACTGCTCCGCCAGGCGACGAAAAGCACCCGATGACCGATTCACACGATCCATTTGAAGTCCTCGATTTTCAATCACTCCCGGGAATTGCCTGCCCGTGTGGAATCGCTCGACGCGGTCTGATGGATACCGACCAGGTCCCTTATTCATTGCACCTGACGGAGATTTCCATCAGCGCCAGAGTGCATTACCACAAGAGAATAACGGAGACCTACTTTATCCTTGATTGCGAATCGGATGCTCACCTGGAACTCGACGGGGAGCAGGTCCCGGTCGAGCCTCACGTGGCGGTCGTCATTCCGCCCGGCACACGCCACAGGGCCGTCGGGAAGATGAAAGTCGCCATCATTGCCTCGCCGAAATTCGATTCCTCAGATGAATGGTTTGACTAGAAACCACCTACCCAGACAGCTATTTTCACAATATCGGTATTCATGAAAAAAGAACGCTACGCCGTCGTACTGATTCTATTGGCCTTCTTTTCCGGCATGGTGCTTACGGCTGCGACCAGTGGCTGTGATTCAAGAAATGAGCTGACCGCCCAGACCGATTCCGGCGAGCCCCGTTCGCCGTCGGCTGTTCACTAGGGTAACCGCTGGCTGTAACGCGGCGTCCCTGCCCCAAGCTGCTCGATCGTAGAGATGATTCCTTGGCCAAACGAAGAGTTCTTGACGTTGGCAACTGTGGCCCGGACCACGCTTCGATCAAACGCTTGCTTCACGCGAGCTTCGACGTGGATATCGTTCAGGCTCACGGTGCCGACGACACACTGAAGTTCCTACGGGAGCAGGAAATTGATCTGGTATTGATCAATCGCAAGCTGGATCAAGACTATTCCGATGGGATCGAAATTCTGAAGCTGATCAAGTCGGATCCCGTGCTCCGCACCGCACCTGTGATGATCGTCACCAATCACGCCGAACACCAAGCGACCGCCATCTCCTTAGGGGCAGAACAGGGATTTGGTAAACTCGAACTCGATCAGGAGGCGACGCATCAGAAGCTGGCCACTTTTTTGGCTTAGCATCACGGCTGTCTCATCTCGATCGTAGAAATAGTCCGAGCACCTTTCAAAGAGTTTCAACTCCATGGATTCACACAACAGGCCACCGTTGGCAGATAAGGTTGCCATCGTAACCGGAGCGGCTCGCGGCATTGGCGCCGCGACCGCCATCGCCCTGGCCAAAGCGGGCGCTCATGTCGTGGTCAATGACATCGTCCCGCCAGATGAGACTCTACAAGCCATCGCCGCGCAGGGTGGTTCGGCGACGGCTGCGGTGGCTGACGTTACAGATCGCGTGGCAGTTGAAAAACTCGTCCACAGCGCGGCCGAGCAACAGGGCCACCTGGATATCCTGGTCACCAACGCTGCCTATAGTGACCGGGAACTGTTCTACCGCGCCAACCTGGATGGTTTCGAGAAAACCATCAACGTCTGCATGTGGGGCCCGTTTTACTTCGCCCGCGTGGTCGCCAACATTATGATCCAGCAGGGCAACGGAGGCTCTATTGTATGCATGAGTTCTCCGCATGCCTTCAAGGCCATGCCTGGCGCTATGGCCTACAATATGGCCAAGGCGGCCGTCGATCAGATGGCCCGTACGGCTGCGGTCGAGCTGGCCGAGTATCGAATTCGCGTAAATATCGTCCATCCCGGCTGGACAAACACTCCCGGCGAACGGAAGTTCTTTTTTGAAAGTGAACTCGCTGAAAAAGGGTCCGAACTACCATGGGGACGACTCGCCGAGCCCGACGAAATCGCCCGCGGTGTCGTCTTCCTGTGTGACCCGGCAAGCGACTACATCAACGGCGCCACGCTTCCGATCGACGGCGGGGCATTGCTTCCACACGAACAGATGTTTCGCGTCAAGGATCGCCCCAAGTAAGGTTGTTGTCTTCATGAATGCCCCATCCACGTCCACCTCCTCCCAGCGGCCAGAGCCGCTCGGTGCGCGTCAGCGGCGGATTCTGGGAGTTCTCATCGAAAAAGCCAGAACGACGCCGGACGCGTACCCCCTATCGCTCAACGGTCTAGTCACGGGCGCCAATCAGAAGAGCAATCGCAGCCCACTGATGAGCCTGACGCCGGAACAGGTCGAAGACGAACTGATCGCCATGCGCGAACGTGGCGTGGTCGCCGAAGTCCATGGTGGAGGCCGCGTTCCCAAGTATCGCCACTATGGCTACGACTACCTGGGTGTCAAAGGCGTCGAAGCGGCCGTCATGACGGAATTGCTGCTGCGAGGTGAGCAAACGGTCGGAGACCTCCGCTCGCGGGCCAGCCGCTTTGAACCCATTGCCGACCTGCCCACGCTGCAGAGCATATTGCAGTCGTTGAACGATCGCCAGCTGGTCATCTTTCTCACACCAGCAGGCCGCGGGCAGATGGTGACTCATAACCTCTATCTGCCCAGTGAACTCGACCAGCTGAAGGCGAAATTTGCGTCCGGTACGCCGGGCAACCCGTCCATCTCCAGCCGCACGCCCCGCGAGGAAACAACGGCGGCTCCCGAGACGGCACCATCCCAGCAGGCAGGGCTCTCACAAGTCCGCCAGGACAGCGCCAGCCAAACCGACTTGGCCACTTTACGACAGGAGCTCGCGGACATCCGTTTGCTAGTTGAGCAGCTGAGTGATCGCGTTTCAAAACTGGAAAACTAACGAAGCAATAAGCGGGAAGATAAGTGCCTCTTAACCGCCTACGAGCTCTCACGCTGCTTTCTGAATGCAACGGAGATGATATCTGGTCGCTCGATCATTGCCGCCGGCGGGGCATACCCGAAACGTGGATCGAGGAACTCGCCGATTGCTATGAGTCGGGTTTCGAGAACGATCATCAAACAATCTACGTCGGGGAAACAGCCGTCAATCAGTACCACGGCATCCGCGATGTCGACCTCGCAATCAAACTCGGCGAATTCCTGAATGTGGACGTCGAGACACTGCGGGGGACAACAGCCAGCCGGTCCCGACTGGTTCTGGCAATCCGTCAGGCCATCGAAGAGGGGTAGGCCCCGTATCTTGCCGAATACTGTACCTTGCCGAATACTCTGGTTGTCACGATCAGGCCGACCGGGAGGAGACAATTCGCCGCCTTATGCTTGGCTTGACGGTCAATTGTCTTGGCCAATCATCTACTCTTGTTTAGAGCATTTTCATGTTTCGTGGTTCCTCCCTCGCTCTGCCCGCGTAGCGGAATAGCAGGGAGAGGGATCGAGGGTGAGGGTACGACGAAAATGAAAATGCTCTAAACGCGCCGTTGTTCACGCCATCACTAATGATCTGCCTGGATTTGAGATGAGTTTTCGAGCCCTTCGCTGGACACTCCCTTGGGTTGTACTAATCGGCATCGTGTCCGTATCCCAGGGTGCGGTCGGCGGCGGCGGTGCAGGCAGTCTGACAAAATGTGAGTCTTCCTGCTGCTGCAACTCCGCACCTGAACTATGGGTCGTCAACTCGCGCTACGCTCCGCGCTGTCATAACTTGGACGCAGGATTTGACCGGCTGACCTATCAGCGCTGGGATGCCACGTGCAACCGGTTTGTTGATGAAAGCCGAGCGTCCTTTTTAGCTTGCGAAGGCAGCTTGCCAACCTTGCTATTCTCCCACGGCAACACGCTTACGCATGAAAATGCCATGAAATCGTGCTGGAAAATCTACCAGCGGCTGAAAGCCTGCCCCGGCGCGAAACGCTTGCTCTTTTGGTCTTGGCCAGCAGAGGTCCTGTACAAGCGTCCCTTGGCTCGACCCATTCGCCTGGTTCGCAAGAACATCCGGGCCAAGTATGTCTACGCAGAATATCAAGGCTACTACATGGCGAAGCTCGCGCAGCAGATGAGCTTCTCACAGCCGGTGACACTTGGCGGCCACAGCTACGGCGGCTTAACGGCCATCTGCGCGCTGCACTATCTTGGCGGCGGAGAGTTAAATGGAATCGTCCTGGATGGAGGCGCGGCCATCGAGCAACCCAACCTGCGAGCAGCCATTGTTTCCGGCGCACTCGATCGGGATGCCATATATCCAGAATGTCGCTATGGCCAGGCCCTGGCACCAGTCGAAACGTTCTACACGACGTACAACCCTCGAGACGCGACTCTGAAGCGGTGGCCTACCCATTCGCTTCGCGGACAGCAGGCCGTAGGGTACACCGGAATATGCGCCTCGCGTCTAGGACCTTACGCGGACAAGCTGTTTCAGCAAAAACTGACCGAAGATGTCGGTCGATCGCACTACATGCAGCCTCACCTGGCAAGCAACAAAATGATCTCTGCCATCTGCCAGACCGCGTTTCCAGCTGCCGCCTGCGCTGGTTATTGCGAACTTTGCTCCCGCCCCCAACCGTTACCTGCCCTGCCAATCAGAAATACCAGCGATCAGAAATACCAACAATCAAAAATGCCCGTAGAGTAGAAACCGTAGTGTGGCATCGTGAACGCTCTGATAGCTGGGCATGAACTGGTGACGTCCGCCGGTCTGAATGAAACCTGCAGCGCCATCGAGCATGTGCGTCTGGAGCGAGAGCAGTCCGTCATCATCACCGGGCAACCTGGGCAGGTAGCCTCGATCGTTTCCCTTACCACCGGCCACAATCCCGAACTCAAACGGCGGCGTGACTAGTTGAGCCTCCAACTTCGGCCAGCCCTTCTCGGGGGCGAACTGGTCGACCACCTCTCCCAAAGCAAACTGAACGATCGGCCCCTCCCCAATCGTATCGGCCAGATGAGCCCCATGGTTGGGAGGAGAAATCATGACCAACCGCCTGAAAGCGATTGCCGGTGGGTTCTGTTGACGTTCGAAACGCCACAGCAAATGCCGGATCATAATGTTCCCCATGCTGTGCGCCACAAAACTGACCTCGTGCACTCCCTCGAGATTTCGCACCACGCTTTCGAGTGCAACCGTTTGCTCTTCAATAGTGCCCATGGTCGACGCGTAACCAAAATTCAGCACGGTAAAGCCACCCTGCTGGGAAAGATGCTTGGTCAGGCCACGCATGAAACGCCGACTGCCCGCTAGCCCATGCATGACAATGACGACGTGGGGCGGCATGGGAGCAATTTCACCACGGTGGCGACGACGCTGCAGCTGAGTGAAACAATGCTCGATACTGCCAAAAGCGATTCTGCGATCTCTCGCATCCAGCAATCGGTAGTGGCCCAAGGTGGCGTGTTTTTGAATTCTCCAGTCGCCGTGAATCACCTGGTCTGTCCAGGCGATGGGTCCGCCGAGTGTCTTGAGGCCATTGAAAAGCCCGTCTCCTCCCCAAACGAAGCTGGGAGTGGCACTACCAAGCAGCAGACAAACGAGAACCGTTTCAAAGATACGCTTAGCCGACGCCATTGGTCTAAAGCTCAAAAACCCGGAATCGATCCACTGGCTTCCATTGCCATTAGAATTAGAAAGGTACTCTTATTCCTCTCTATTGACAATCTTTCACTTCGATGGACAGTCTCTTCGGTTTTGTTCCAGTTGTAACGATCAGGCAAGCCGCGCATCTTAGGCCAAGGGTCCACGAGAAGGGTCAAGAACGCCGCTACTTGTCCTCATCGACCGGCTCATGGCCCTCGAGATCATGGTCCTTGAGCTTTTTATGTAATGTATTGCGGTTGATTCCAAGCTTGGCCGCGGTCTTGGTCTGAACGTATTTGCAATCCGACAGCACTTGGGCGATCAGCTCCTTCTCCACGCGACTGACAACCGAACTGTATAAACCTGAGTTCTCGTTCTCGGCGGCCCGGACACCTTGCTCGACAAGTTCCCTGGTAAGTGTATCCAGGTCGACGCCTCGCAGCGTCACTGTTCCACTACCGGGCGTGCTGCCCCGTACCACGCCGGGCAAGAGATCGAGCGTCAGCTCGTCACCTTCGGCCATCACGACAGCCCGTTCGACATAGTTTTGCAGCTCGCGCACGTTGCCGGGCCAATGATAGCCTTGCATCGCCTCGAGGGCCTCTTCTTGGATATGCACGACGTACCGATTGTTGGCTTCGCTGTAGTAATTCAAGAAGTGGACTACTAACTCGGGAATATCCTCGCTTCGTTTCCGTAGAGGTGGAATTTGAATCGGCACCACGTTCAGACGCCAATACAGATCTTCGCGAAACCGCTCCTCTTGCACCTCCTTGGTCAAATCGCGGTTACTTGCGGCAATGACTCGCGTATTAACCGTAATCGTGGTGGTATCTCCCACACGTTCGAACTCGCGTTCCTGGAGTACCCGCAGCAATTTGACTTGTAAAATCAGAGACGTGCTGTTGATTTCGTCAAGAAAAATCGTGCCGCTGTGTGCGGCTTCAAACCGTCCTGTACGATTCGAAACGGCGCTGGTAAACGCCCCTCGAACGTGCCCGAAAAGCTCACTTTCGAGCAGGCTCTCGCTCAGCGCGCCGCAATTCACTTTGACGAATGGCCCCGAGTTGCGGTCGCTGAGGCTGTGGATCGCGCCGGCAATCAACTCCTTACCGGTTCCCGTTTCGCCCAGCAGCAACACCGACGCGTTACTTTGGGCGACACGGCGAGTCGTGTTGTAAACCTCCTGCATCGCAGGACTGGATCCAATAATTCCCGCCACCGGCGAACCGGGCTCCGGCGGTTGAGATTGGAATCCGTACCGTGACATTTCCAGGCAGCCTAGATGTAACGATCAGTGAACTGTAACGATCAATGAACTTGGAACAGCAGGTGGAATTCTGAACGAAGATCCCCCAGCTCTGGACAGCAATTGTCCTCAAGTAATCGTCAGCCGCAAGTTGACGCCAGCACCCGATCAGAAACGAGCCGCAAAACCAGCGCGGCGCCACACCACTAGGAGACGTTTCTGTGGTAATCAGAGCCCTTCGGGCCAGAGCATTTTGCCCGCGTGCGCCTCCATGACATCCAAGATCAGGCCAATCGACTTCACCGCGACCGGATCCGTGGGACCCAATTGATTGTACAGATCATAGCTCTGGGCCACGTCTTCTCGGCTGAGTATCATCCCAAACTGCCGCACCGATCGCCCAAATGCCTTGGCTGCCTCCAATCGCTCTTGTTCGTCCAAGTTGCCGCTAGCGGTCATCATGGCCAATTTTCTCTGACTTTCCGTGGAGCCCAATCCGGCCAGCAGGGATATTCGAGAGCTGGGCGTCATTCCACCCATCGTATTGACCAAACGATCGTGCCAATCCGCAACCGGATAAAACCCATATCGCTCTCGGTCACCGGCAATCGTGGCAAGAAACTTTCCGCCTACGCCAGCAAAATTGCCTCGGTCAGCGGCGGTCATAGGTGAGGTGTCCAACGAGTCGAGTAGCATCCTGACCACGCGTTCCATTTGCTCAGCGTTGCGCGACAGCACGGACGATATGACACCGGCCGTGTCGTCGATCAACTGTCGCTCGTGTGGGTAAAGTTGATCTGTTAGCACCGCGATCGGCAGTGACTGCGATCGATTGGCTTGCCGCAGGCGTTGCAGCAACTCGAAAATACTTTGATCCACGACGCGATCTACGATCACAACCAATTCAATGGGTTTACCCTCATGCAAGGCCAGCAGAGCCGCGCGGGCCGAATTCACGGCCGTCACGTCAGCACCGGTTTGCAATTGCAGTTGCTGCTGAGCGGCTTGCCGCAACTCCGCTTGCAAACCAATCACCAACGCATGCGGGCCACCTGCGAGCTGCGTCATCTCCCAAGCCGTCTCAATGGCTTTCTCCATCCCCCAATAGGGCTGCGTCGGGCCTATGCTGGCAACGGTTTCCAGCGCGGTATAGCGAATCATGGGCCGAGGATCACTCAGTAGCCGACTAAGAAAATCCATCGGAGCGACCAACTGCCCTGCGTTGACCGCCTGTCCCATCATTTGCAACGAACGAACGGCCGCTCCATGCATCTGCCACACTCCAGCCTGAGCAAAAACCTGCTCCCAATAGCCAGCTTCAGGCATCCGGTCCGCCTGGGTCTCGGTGTACCAGGGCACTTCCAATTCGCGCAGCTCCAACTGCGGACTCATCCGGTAGGCTCGCTGAAGCAATACGACTCCACCTTCAACCCGATCTGCACTGGTGGCTGCGCTCAGCCGCATACGCAGTGTCGCCAGCTGACTGGTTCGTTCTAACATTCGATCCTTGGCTGGAACCTCCACCCGCTGAATCGACATGCGATCGGGCGTTAGCCGCCAAACAGAATCCGGCAGCCCGCCGTCGCCGCTACGGGCCATCTGGTACTCTTCCAGACTCTCGTCAAACCGCTTGGACAGCAGAGCGTAAACGGCATCTTCGGGTGGGAGTCCGCCATACTTTGCCAAAAGAATCTCCGCCAGCTTGGCCCGCAAGTCGTCGGGTAACGTGGTGCTCACCAGCCCTGCGCCCAACTCGGCAGTAAATTTCTTACTTGGCAACTCAGCCAAGGCGAACAACACGCGTGCCGACCGTTGCGGATCTGCGACCAGGCAGGCGGCCTGAAGAGCGTCCACGCCGTCGGACCCGAATTCGACAATCGTTCCAGCCAACATAATCGGTGTAGCAGCCGAATCGCCGCTGAGCAATCGAGACACCAATTGCTGCACGGCGACAGATCCACCGTCCTGGAGCCGCAACTGCGCCAGTCGCCGCTCGCCCGCAGAGGAACTGCCCAGTTTCGCGATCCAGCCATCAATCCACTTCAGGTCGCGAGCGATTTCCGCCGGTGCCCGCAGAATTTGCATCACGATTTCGCGCTGCGGATCGGATAGTTCCGCTTGATCGGAACGCAGGCGTACCCACAACGACGATTTTCCTGAGCGAGCCAACGCGGCTCGTTGCGACAGGGACCAGCCGGCCGACTGGATTTGATCTAACAGACGCCCCACTTCATCCCACCGCCGGATGCGCACCATCCAAGTCAACCCGTCCGCCATGTCCTCGGGCGTCTTGGGCGGTGAGGCACGCAGCATGCGGACGACCGGATCGGGGTCTTTCTCTTCGGGCGCCGCAGCGGGCTGATTGGCTGCCGCCGGCACCATGGGAGAATTCGGCCCCCCGAATGCCCCAAAGGCTGACTGGGGATCAGACGTGGTGGTGCCAGGATCAAACGCGCCCGAATCGAACGGGTTCTGAGCATGCAGCACGGCCGTGGGGCCAATCCAGCATGCCCAAGCGAAGTAAAAAATACGTTGAATCGTATACTTTTGAAAGCTCATATCTGCTTCTGCTATCGATCGCGGAGTTCCCTACACCACCCGGTTGTGGCGTCCGGTTGCGGGCATCGGTCCGCCTAGACAAGCTCAATGCCCCAAAAAGCTCGATAAGGGTACGCGTAGGAAAAGTTGCTGGGATTTTATTGTAATTGCTCGCTCCAGCGGCGGATCTGCGAGCGAACTTGGTCTGGATTGCTCGATCCGTAGCTTTGGTAGGCCTTTACCGCTTTTTCCGCTCCTAACACTTCCCTGAGTGAGCCATCTAGGTCCTGGTGGGCCGATTTCAGTTGCTCGTCGGTCAGGTCTGCCAACGGAAACCCGCCCTCTTGGGCCATGCCTACTAGCTGTCCGACCAGGTGATGAGCGGTTCTCTGGGGAATGCCCCTCAGAATCAGATGCTCCATCAAGGTGGTCGCATCCAGGTAGCCCTGGTCGAGCCTGGATGCAATGGCTTCGGTCTGCAGTTCCGCCTGCGCGACGATTGGAATTGCCAGCTCCAAACAGGCCTCCACGGTCTCAAACGAATCGAACAATGGGGGTTTGTCCTCCTGCAGATCGCGGTTGTACGCTAGCGGCAGTCCTTTCACCAGCACCATCAGCGTCTGCAAATTGCCGAGCACTCGAGCCGATTTGCCTCGCGTCAACTCCAACGTGTCTGGATTAATTTTCTGTGGCATGATCGAAGAACCCGTGCAAAACTGCTGCGGCAACTTGATGAAGCCGTACTCCACGGTCGACCACAAGATCCATTCCTCCGCCCAGCCGCTCAAATGCTCGGCAATCATGGCCAGCACAAACGCGGACTCCAACACGAAGTCGCGATCGCTGCTAACATCCAGGCTATTGGCTGCCACCTGCTCGAAGCCCAGTTCCCGGGCCGTGGCATCACGATCAATCGGTAGCGTGGTACCGGCGCATGCGGCTGCGCCGAGTCCACACACGTTGACCCGCTTGCGGCAGTCACGGACCCGCTCGCGGTCGCGCTGGTATTTCTCGATGTAGGCCAGCCAGTAGTGAGGCGCCAGTACCGGTTGGGCGCGCTGCAGATGAGTGTAGGCTGGCAGGATCACTTCCAAGTCCCGGTCACAACGCGACAGAAAGGCTCTTTGCAGCGCCTGGAGCAATTCATCGATTCGATCTAGCGCGCCGCGAATCCACAGCCGAAAGTCGGTATTGACCTGATCATTGCGACTGCGAGCGGTATGCAGCTTGCGACCCACGTCCCCCAATCGCTCGATGAGCGCACTTTCGATGTGCATATGGATGTCTTCGAGCTCGTACCGGAAAGGCATCGCGCCCTGTTCAATTTCGCCTTCAATTTCCCGGAGAGCCTTTTCGATCTGCTGGAACTCGGCTCCACTGATCAGCTTCTGCTCGGCCAGCATCCGGGCGTGCGCGATGGAGCCCTTTACGTCCTGCCGAAACAGCCGGTGATCAAAGCTGATACTCTCGCCAAAGGCTTCTAATCGCTTGTCCGAGCCCCGGCTAAACACACCGCTTCGGGAAGGCGAATCGGTCAAATCAATAGTCCCTATCTGGTAGTACTCACTGCCGCTTTTCAGGCGTGATACTAAACGGCCCCTACCGAAGCGTCAATTCTCCCGGGGGCCGACCGTTACTTATCACTCAGAATCGCACCGCAAGCGGCCAGATGCCGCCGGGAGCGCTGGTCATATTTGGCTCCCCGGAGATCGACCAGATAGAAATCGACGTGCTCGAAATTGGCCCCACGCAAATCGCAGCCGACCAAGCTGGCCTTTCTGATTTCCTCGGGCCGCTTGTAGTAGAGGTCCTCGAAATCATCCGTATAGAAACCTGTCCGCGTGCCGTGAGACGGATAGGGACTAGGGACCAGCCCACAGCGCGTCGATCCCAGATGGAAGGCCACACCCCGCAGGTCGGCACCGCGCAGGTCGCAATCCTCCCACTCGATCTCCGCCATACCGGCTTCCAGTAAGCTGGCGCCGCGAAAGGTCACGCCCTGGGCAGTCGAGCCGGTCAGCAGCGCTTTGTTCAAGTTGGCAGCTTCAAACACGCTCTGGTCCAAGTTGACGTCTTCCAGGTTCGCGCACTCGAGCAATGCATGGGAGAAGTCTGTCTGGCACAGCACGGCGGTCCGCAAATCTAAACCGCGGAGAGTTGCCTGGCGAAGGTTGGTTCTTTTCAGATTGACTTCCTCGACAGCGGCTTGTTCAAAATCACAGGTATCGAAGAGCCCTCCCTCCAGATCTGCACCGGTCAGGTCAGCCGCCGCAAACTTGGAACCACTAAAACGGCCCTCTCGCAGGCTCGCTCCGAGAAAACTAGCGGACTGAAACGAGCATCGACTTGCTTGGCAATGGTTCAGACGTGCTCGGGCAAAAACAGATCGATTGGCTGTCGTGCCGTCAAGCAAAATCTCTCGCAGGTTCGCCCCACGAAACGAAGTCGCAATGAGTTCCGATCGCCACAAGTCGGCTCGGGAAAGGTCAGCGTGCTGGAGATTGCCTCGCGTTACTTCCAAACGACGCAACTTGCACCCTGCCCACCGAGCGCCGACAAGATAAGCTCCGGAGTAGTTTTGCTTATTCCCCCGAGGAGGTTTCCAATCGGGCCAAATCTTCAGCAAGATCGATGCGGCCGTCGCGCCCCCGCTGGACCGGCGAACCGTTCTCTCCAGGAAGAGCGGGATCGATTCTTGGGGGGCAGCGCGTTTGCCAATCAACGCCACCACATCGTGTGTGAATGAACATTCGAGGACACGCTCGTCACACTCTGCCAGTCGCTGAGTGACACAGTCTGCCACAAACAGGTTTCTGACGTCTTTGTCTTTCAGCAGCCTGTAGGCGGAACCCCGGACTCCCATAAACAAAATTTTGGATAGTCCCACAGTTTCCCGATGCGTCATCAGACAATCGGCTACCTCGGAACTCTGGCACCCGTGACACTGCCTGAGTTGAAGGTCGACTTCATCCAGAACGATTCGCTCGATGTCCGTAGCCGACTCATTGCACGCCATCGCATCGAGTATCGGCCGCCAAACGACGGGCGATCCACCGCCAAATTGGATGCTCTCCTCCGGCAAACGCCCCATGACTGACTTGCACTTCCGTGGATGAACGGCCAACAAATACTCGATGATTTCATCTCGCTGCCAACCTAACAGCCTGATTTCCAGATCGGCCCGCCGATGATCACTGCTGGTCAGGAACAAGCGTCGGAGCTTGGCATCCCCCAAAATCCAATCGTGATCCCATATCGCCAGAGACTCGCTGTCTGAGAAATGCGCCGCAACATGCTTTAGCGCAGTGGTGGTGCCGGCGCCTTCGAGCCGAACAACCCGTGGTTGATCGCGCTCAAGCAGTGAAGCTACGAAATCGACTAGCAAAATCGGATCGCCGGTCTCGTCCGACTGAATCCTTGGCTGGACGGAAGCAGATTGAATCGCATTCATGGTAGCTGGCCTCTGACATCGAGCAGACCCAGCCAATCAGCTTACCGCTTTCGTGCCGCTTGAACCACCAAATTCGGCGCGCTGCCAGGCGCTCACCCATCCAGACCCTCCCTGCTCGACGTGCCGGTTGCTCGCTCGCCGGGCCCAACCTAGCCGTTCATGTAAACCAGATAGAGGGCTCCAACGACCAACAATGCAATCAGTGCCGCATCCGGCTCTATCAACCACCAACGTTTCTCTGGGCGATAGAGGACGCTTAAAAGGGCGACCGCGGTCGTGATGAGTACGCAGGCAGCGGTAATCGCGTGGGTATCAGAGACGCTCGTGAGAAGGGAATCGGAACTTGCCAGATCCAGCACCGCGAAGATGACCATATTGAACGCGTTGCTACCGAAAATATTGGCGATGGCCATATCCACCGCACCCAGGCGAACGGCAGCGATAGTGGATACGGCTTCGGGTAGGGAAGTGACGGCAGCCACCAGGAGCGTTCCAATAAACGTACGGCCCAGGCCGGTCACATCGGCGATTTCATCGGCATTGCTGGCCAATTTGGGCGCCACGAAAAAGATGACTATGGTCGCCGCCAGGAAGCCCAGAGCGCTCCACAGAATAGAAACCGATTTCTGAGACTCCGGCTCGGCTGCCAGTTCGCATGCCGCATGCTTGGCCGATTCGCGCTGATCCAAAAAAATCAGACGAGCGCAGAGGGCATAGGCTGCAATGACGGCCCAGCTGGCCGGACCAATACGAAAAAGTGACCAGGGGGTGTCGAGCAAAATTCCCAACAAGATGAGACCTGTCAGCAAGGCTCCGACGGTAGCGCTCAGTGCATGCGCGGCCGACGAACGCGTAAGAATCCGCCCCGGTCGACGCGAAATCAAATCCACCAGTGCCAAAATAAGAAGATTCACCAAGGAACTGCCCAGAACGCCACCGGCCGTCAGGTCGACCGCATTGATGCGCACCGCACTGTATCCCACCGACAATTCCGGCAGACTGGTTGCACCAGCTAGCAGCACCAAGCCAGTCACCGACCCGCCCCACCCCGTCGTCTCCGCGATGTCATCGCCGAACTTGGCGAGCAACATGGCGGCCAAGACAATCATGGAAGAGAGGCCGACAAACGTCAGGGAGAGCATGAGCATGGTGGTTTAGGCGGGAGAATAATGATCGATTGTGCGGTCCGGTGACGCCTGACTCTAGCGAATACACCGAAAACAGCATAGTGGGTTGGCCGCGGGCGTTTTCTATCAGCAGTACGGGACAAAATAGCCGGACTTTTCCCGTAAGCAAGCTCGAGTGGCGGTATCTTGATGGTAGACAGGCAGGCATATCGTACATTCTATTACCTCAGAACCAACAAACGCCTTCCTGAGCATCGGTTCGCGCGGGCCGACAAAATAGCTCCGACATGCTCGTTTCCGCTCTTCACAGATTTTTATGGGTAGATTTGCCAAAGTGACTTCCATCCCGGTTGGCAACCAACGGCACTCTTTCGTCAAAACGAATTGCCTGCCCCCAAAATTCCTACCCCCACCATTCCTGCCCTCCAAATTCTCATGGGTTCTCCTGCTGCTGGCACAGGTTTGGGGCCCTGCCCACGCGTGGGGCCAGAGCACGATTCGTGTGGGCTCGAAGAGCTTTACCGAATCGGTCATTCTGGGAGAAATGCTCTGCGCGCTATCAGAACATGCCGGCGTCCCGGCGGACCATCGTAGTGAACTCGGGGGGACGCAATTTCTCTGGAAAGCCCTCGTGGGCGGTCAAATTGATGCGTACGTCGAATACAGCGGCACGCTGACCGAAGAGATTCTCTCAGGCGAAGGGATCTACCAACTCGAGGAAATGCGCCAGCGGATCGCGCGAGATGGCATACGCGTAACCGAGCCGCTTGGATTCAACAACACGTATGCCCTGGGTATGCAGAGAGATCGCGCCCGCCAGCTCGGTATCAGCAGGATCTCGCAACTGAAGGAACATCCCCAGCTCAAGCTTGGATTTTCCGATGAATTCGTCGACCGCGCCGACGGCTGGCCTGGCCTGAAAAAGAAATACAAACTGCCCCACGGCTCGTTTCAGACACTCGACCACAGCTTTGCCTATCGCGGCGTCGCCAACGGGTCGATCGACGTCATCGACCTCTATTCAACCGATCCGGAAATCGTCTACTTCGGCCTGGAGGTTCTCGAAGATGATTTAGCCTACTTTCCACTCTACGAAGCCGTCATTCTCTACCGAACTGAGCTGGAAGAAACTCATCCTGACGTGGTCGAGCAATTCCGCCGATTGCAAGGAAAAATCGACAGCAACACCATGGCGCGGCTCAATAAAGTTGCTCGCATCGATCGTGAGCCGGAACCGATTGTGGCCGCACAATTTCTGCACGATGAATTGGACGCGTCGCTAGTTGTCCCTGACTCAGGTTTTTACCTGCTCCTCAAACGACGGTTCTATCTGTTCCTGACCTACAGCATGGAACACGGCATTCTGGTTTGCGTATCCCTCTCACTGGCAATTCTGTGTGCGGTCCCCTTGGGAATCATTGCCTACAAAGAACCGGCCTGGGGAGAGTGGATCTTGGGAACGGTGGGTATTATTCAGACCATCCCTTCGATGGCACTGCTCGTATTCATGATTCCGTTGCTGGGGCTGGGAGCCAAGCCGGCGATCCTGGCACTATTCCTGTACAGCTTGCTGCCAATCGTTCGCGGAACGCATACCGGCCTGTCGAGTCTGCCCCAGAGCATTCATGAATCGTCACTGGCATTGGGACTCCCAAGTTTCGCGCGGCTGAGGCTGATCGAGCTTCCCCTGGCAGCGCAGTCGATACTCTCTGGAATCAAGACGTCCGCCGTGATCAATGTGGGTACGGCCACGATCGGCGCATTGATCGGTGCCGGCGGCTACGGACGGCCCATCCTCACGGGAATTCGTCTGGCCGATATCTGGCTGATTCTCCAGGGAGCCGTGCCAGCGGCCGTGTTGGCGCTGTTGGTTCAAGCCGGGTTTGGCTGGGCCGAAAAAGCTCTGGTTCCAGCCGGCCTACGGGTAGGCAAATCAAAATCTTAATCACCCCATGACGGTTCGGCCGTTAGTATCCGTCAGGGCAGGTTGTTCACGCGGTTGGCCTCTCCGCCGGGACCGAGCGATGGGAACACGTCACTGAAAACCTGCACGAGCTGTGCTTCGCCGGAGGTGGACCTGAGTGCCGATTCAGCCACACGCGGCGCCGCTAAACTCATATCAAACTAGTTCGATCAGATAGTATGGATGGGTTAATCGGCTTTCGATTCGCGCCAAGACCAAATGGCATAAACCGCGATGCCTAACGCAAAGGTACCTAACATGGCGACAAATTCTTCCACGTGCTCTGTGCGCGAAGCCCACAAGATACCCAGGGTGATCAACAGGTAACCGTTCATCGCGCTGGTCTCCCACCAGCGCATGGGAGCGGCGTCGGGAATCTTGCGGCGTACCCACCACAGCGAAAGCACTGCGAGCGCTCCGCAGGCGGAGAGCGTCAGCCCCAGATACTTCATCAACTGCAACAGGTTCGCGACAGAAACGGCCACAATGCTTAGGCCCGCTTGCACCCATATCGCAGTGTTCGGCGCAGCACCGGTGGAACGAAACAACTTGGGCATCACGCCGTCGTCGGCCATCCGCTGATAGACACGCGGACCAGCCAGCAACATGGCAAATACGCTGCTCGCCATAGCCAACGTGATGGTGACGCGCACGAGCCCTGCCAACCCACTTCCGCCGATTGCCTTGCCCGCGATTGCGGCCACCCGCTGCTCGCCCTCAATCTGCTCCGGCGGCGGCCCATAGACAAACACGTAGTTCAGCAACAGATACACCACGGTCACTGCCACCGTGGCCAGGACCATCGCCCGAGGCACCAGCCGCCGGGCGTCTCGCGACTCGCCCGCGACGTAGATCGCCGCGTTAAAACCCGTGTAGCTGAGTGCGATCCAGGACATGGAACCGACAAACACCGTCCACGCAGCTGGGCTTTCCGGCAACCAATGCGGATTACGGTCCGCCAGCGGCGCACCGCGCCAAACATCCGGGGAACTGAAAAAGAAAGCCCAGACGATGATCACGGCGAGCAGAATCAGCTTCGCTGCCACGATCGCGTTCTGAACCCCCGTACCAATCGACAGGCCCAGCAAATGACACAGCGTGGCGACGCAGATGACGCCGATGGCAGTCAGCGTCAGCGTCAATTCACTTTCGACGCCGCTCGGCACACCGTAAACCGCCGCACCTTGGGCTGCGGCGGCGATCGGCGCGGTGAACCCGGCGAAGACCGAAATCCAACCGGCCAGAAAACCAACCGCTGGATGAACCAAGCGGCTGAGAAACAGATACTCTCCTCCCGACATCGGTAGCCGCGATACCAGAGAGCCGTAGGCTACCGCTCCACATAGGGCCCAAAGACCACACACCCACCAGGCCAACATGACCCTGCCCGGATTGCCGAGAGCAGCCAGCGAGTAGCCGCTGGATGTAAACACGCCGGCCCCGATCATGTTGGCGACGACCAGTGCCGCCAATGTCGGCAGCCCAAACGCACTCGCCGAGACCGGTTTTGCACCGGGCGATGGTCCACCTTCGGCTGGACTCACTTGGTGAATCTCAGCAAATAATTCTCTTCAAAGCCATCGATGGGTATCTCTTTTTCGAACTGAAACCCCGCATCGATAATCTCCTGTTTGAAGACCGCTTTGGGTGCCCGGATGTGCCCCAACAACCACTCGCGACTCTTGCCTTCAATACGATCAAAGTCGACGACAATCAGCTTGCCGCCGGTACGAAGCGCCGCATGAATCGACCGCATCGTACTTTTTGGGTACTCAAAGTGATGATAAACATCGCAGATGAAGACGCGATCGACGCTGCCCGGCTTGAGATTGACTTTCCGCTCCGAACACAGCACCACCTCGACTTGCGGTAAATCCTCGTCCTTGGCGCGCTGCCTTAAATGCTTCACGAACTTGGGCGAAACTTCGACTGCAAATACCTTGCCTTCACGGCCTACACTGCGGGCGATGGGCCCCATGTACAGTCCCGTTCCCGCACCCACGTCCGCTACATGCATACCCGCCTGGATGTCGATCGCGGCGAGTATCTGTTCTCGGCAGGCAAAGACCTCGCGGCTCTCGATCTCAAAACGCTTGATAAAATCCTCGACGTTCATGTCAGGATCAAGAAATCTCGCGTTGATGTTCTCCGGCAGATTCTCCGCACGCTTCTCCCCGGCTTGGCCGGCCGTCTCCTGTCCCATGCCTAGACTGGGGGCCAGCGCACAACAGATTCCCAAACCAAGCCAAAGCGTTTTGGCGAGCCTGCGAGGTGAGGACGTCTGCAACTGAACAACCATGAACGGGGTGTTCCTTCGACTTCGAACACAAGTTGAAAAACCGGCACGAGGGCGTACCAGCGGCGGGAAGGGCCGCACCGGCTGCGAAACCTCGGTGTGAATGTATTCTCCACCATCGGGGTCAGGTATCATACCACGTAAGCACGACGATGCGATTCGTTCCTAGACTTCGAGCATGAGAATCACACCATGAGTTGTCCGCCAATCACGCGGAGAGAATTTGCAGGCCACCTAAGCAGTGCCTCCCTAGCGACAGCCGGACTGGCCGGTCTCCTCCCGCGAGGGCTGATGGGACAGACGACCGCAGTAGCAAGCCGTGTGGCGTCCGGCCGGCGCGGCGTGGTCGCCACCGTACACCCTTTGGCTAGCACCGCGGCGATCGACGCTTTCCATCGTGGTGGCAATGCGATCGACGCGGCGGTCGCAGCCTCGTTGATGCTCTCGGTCACTGATGGCCATAACTCGGGAATCGGTGGTGGCTGTTTGGCGCTGATTCGCACCGCGGACGGGACTCTGCACGCTCTCGATGGACGTGAAAAGGCACCGCTAGCGGCATCGCCTGAAGTGTTCTTCCGCGATGGCCGCCCCGCTCCCGAGCTCAGTCGACTGGGGCCGCTGGCGGCCGGCGTGCCCGGTTTGCTCGCGGCTCTGGAACAAATGGCATCCGCCCACGGTACCCTCTCCTGGAACGAAGCACTCCAAGGGGCTGCTGACGTTGCGGAGCAGGGTTTCGTCCTGAGCGACAATTACGCCCGCGTGCTGCGCTCGGCAGCAGACAAACTTGGGCGGTTTCCCTCCTCAGCGAAAATCCTGCTGAAAGATTCCGGAATGCCCTGGACCGCCGGCGAGACGCTGCGCCAGGTCGATTTGGCGAGAACGTTGCGCAAGGTGGCGCAGAACGGCACGGAGTGGTTTTACGAAGGGGAATTCGCAGACCGCACCGAGCAGTTCTTCAAGCAACAGGGAGGTCTGCTGACGAAGGACGATTTTTCGCGGTACAACACCGTTCGCCGACAAGTGATTCAAACCCCATACCGAAACCGCCTGGTTGTTGGTTTCCCGCCGCCGAGTTCCGGCGGAATCCATACGGCCCAGATGCTCGGCATGCTTGAAGAGTATGACGTCGAAGACATATTCTCGCGGTCCGAAGCCACCGGTTTGCACCTACTACTGGAAGTCATGAAACGTGCGATGGCCGACCGCGCCTATTGGCTCGGAGATGCGGACTATACGAACGTGCCGCGCGGACTGCTCGACAAAGACTACCTGATCCGGCGAGCGAGTTCGATTGACCTCCGCCGAGCAACGGATGTCGAAAGCCATGGTCAACCACCTCACCCGAATCTCGATCTTTTTGGCCAGCAGAAGCACACCACCCATCTGACGACTGCCGACGGCGAAGGCAATGTCGTTGCCATAACGCAAACGGTCAACACCTCGTTTGGCTGCAAGATGATTGTGCCTGGCACGGGCGTGGTGCTGAACAACCAGATGGACGATTTCAGCATCGCTCCGGGCGTTCGGAACGCGTTTGGACTCGTCGGCTCGAAAGCCAATGTCATTGCACCCGGCAAACGCCCTCTCTCGAGCATGAGCCCCACGATTGTTCTAGCCGCGGACGGGGAGCCCATGCTTTCTTGTGGAGCTGCCGGCGGACCCAAGATCATCACGGCTGTACTGCAGATCCTGGTACGCGTACTGGACCTCGGTCAATCAATCGATGAGGCAATCGCGGCACCGCGCGTGCATCACCAATGGTCTCCGGACAAAGCCATTTGCGAAAATGCGATCGCTGAGCCGATTGTCGACCGGCTGATCGAGTACGGACACCAGGTATCGAGAATTCCCACCGCTGCGGTAGCCCAGGGAGTCGCTATTCAAGGCCACGAGTTGACATCCGCGGCCGACCGGCGTGTTCCCAGCGCCGCCATGGGCATTTAGCATAGATGGCACTCAACCACCTTCCTCAATCCCACCCTCCTGCACAGCCAGTGCACCTCAAGCAACAGGGACACCCGATCAATGAAACAGCGACACCCCATGAAAGGATTGCTTCTCACCTCACTCGGCTTCGTTGCCTGTGCCCATCTGGCCACGTTTGCCGACGAACCTGACATTCCAGCCGGGTTTGCTTCGCTGCTGGACGGTCAAAGCCTTGCTGGCTGGCACGGCAATAACCCTCATCAGACCTCGAGACCTCCAGTCGATGAGCAACAGGCAGCCATCGAGAAGCAGCAGGATGAGTTCCATGCCCATTGGCGCGTCGAAGATGGCGAGTTGGTCAACGACGGTCAGGGGCCGTACGCGACTACCGACAAGTCCTATGGCGATATCCAATTGCTGATCGACTACAAAACGGTTCCCGAGGCAGATAGCGGCATCTACCTGCGTGGTTCACCCCAAATCCAGATCTGGGATACGACCCAGGCCGGCGGCAAGTGGGATCGAAATGCCGACAAGGGCTCCGGCGGTCTTTTTAACAACACCAAGGGTACACCGGGACAGCTTCCGCTCGCGCTGGCCGACAAACCGTTTGGCCAGTGGAATCACTTCGATATCGTTCAGATTGGTAGCCGTACTTGGGTCCACCTGAATAACCGGTTGGTCGTCGATGGTGCGATCATGGAAAATTACTGGGACAAGGAGCGCAAGACGCCCCTGCCGGCTACAGGCCCCATTCACTTGCAAACTCATGGTGGAGAAATACGCTGGCGCAACATCGCCGTTCGTGAAATCGATGGCGACGAGGCAATCCGTCGTTTGCGTGGTGACGATCTGGCACAGGGTTTCAGCCCCTTGTTCAATGGCACCGATCTCTCCGGCTGGACCGGCGCCGTGGAAGACTACGAAGTCCGTGACGGCGCGATCGTGTGCAAACCTGGTAAGGGCGGCGTGCTATTCACCACGGAGGAATATGATGACTTCGTTGTACGAGTCGAATTCAAGGTTCCACCAGGCGGCAACAATGGCCTGGCCATCCGCTATCCCGGCAGCGGACGGGCTGCGTACGACGGCATGTGCGAGCTACAGATCCTGGACGATGACGCGGAGAAATACAGATCGCTCGATCCGCGTCAGTACCATGGCTCGGTCTACGGCATGGCCGCTGCGCATCGCGGCTACCTGCGTCCTGCCGGCCAGTGGAACTATCAAGAGGTTTCCGTGGTCGGTTCGACGATCCGAGTAGAACTCAATGGCACGGTAATCGTCGATAGCGACCTGAGTAAGATCACGGAGTTTAAAGACAACGCGCCTCATCCGGGAAAAAACCTCAGAAAAGGTCATTTCGGATTCGCTGGCCACAATGACCCCGTCATGTTCCGCAATGTGGCGATCAAGAAACTGTCGAGTTCTCAGCAGGACAGCGCCTCGCAGCGCGAGGCAGATATCGCCGAAAAACTGGTCTTCCACGCCTCCTTTGACAACGGAACCGACGCCAATCTTGCTGCCGGCGACGGACGAATTCGCACCGCCGAGTCGACCGCTCGGAAAAAAGTCCAAACAGGAAACTTGACCGAGTCAGTCACGATCGCCCAGGGTGAGGGGAAGTTTGGGGATGCTCTCCGCTTTCGCACCAAGTCGAAGCAGGTGCTGTTCTACCAAGGTAAGGAATTCGGCTACCGCGACAAAAACTGGTCCGGTTCGGTCTCCTTCTGGATGAAGCTCGATCCCAACCGGGATCTCGAACCGGGCTTCTGCGATCCCATCCAGATCACCCAGCGAGGCTGGAACAACGGCGCGTTCTTTATCGACTTCGACAAAGATCTGCCACGTGACTTGCGGCTGGGTGTTTTTCCCGATTACACGGCCTGGAATCCTGACGACATCCCATGGGATGACGTACCGCCGGCGGATCGCCCGCTGGTCACTGTAAAAAATCCTCCGTTTGCCTCCGATCGCTGGACGCACGTGTGCTTTACCTTCGAACGCGTCAACGCGGAAGATGGCAGTCCTGCCACGTCGACTCTATACCTCAATGGCCGCCAGCAGGGCTCCATCCGGCGTCCGGTGCAACTGACTTGGGATCCCGATCAGGT
>JANQJJ010000403.1 GCA_028281725.1 Pirellulaceae bacterium
CCAGCCACCTTTGTCCGACGATTCCATGCTCGCTTCGATCGGAGAAGATCGCTTCTGCATCCACGAGCGCTGCGCCGTATCGTCGAGCAACGCCAGTCACCACGTCCGCGATCTCGGTCGTCGCTCGAAGCGGACAAACGTCCTTGTCCCTAGCGCGAACGAGGCTCCGCCGTGCTTCGTCAAACTCGCCAGCCGCATACTGTAGACGTCCGAGGAGAAAATTCGCGCCTGCGTGCTCCGGATCGATTGCCAGCGCGGCCTGCGCATGCCGTCTGGCCAATTCGGGCTCCTCGCTGCCCCGTCGCGCCAGCTCCCAATGCGTTTGAAATGCGAGTTGATCGTCGGGGGACAAATCAGGGGCCACTTCGAACTTCATGGGCGGGCAATCGAGTAAATTGGTGACCGGCCGCATCAAGATCAACGGTACCCGAGCTTGCTGGCAACGAACGACCATTTGCTCTAAATTCCAACGGAAATGCTCGGTCACCGATGCGTGCCAGCGGTCACCACGCGTGTACTCCTCGAGACCGCCTTGGTAATCCAGCAAGGCGTCGACCTCGGCCGCCAGCTCGGTTCGGTTTGGGGGATCCGGTCGTTGACTGCTCACGCCGAACAAGCTTTGAACGAACTGAACCGTCCGCATGCCTGCCAGCCAACTCCTCGATCGAGCAGCAACGTTGTCCAACTCGTTTCCATCGTAGACTCGTCGCTCGAGAAACTCATTCTGCCCGGAGTAGATCACGATCAGGTCAGGCTCGTACTGCAAGACCTCGCCCAGGATGGCCAATACTCGGTAGCTGGCATAAGAAAGGCCACCACAGTTAATGACTTCGATTGTTTGGTCGCTCGAAGCCGCTTGCAGGTTCAGGCCCAGCCAAAATGGAAAAGCGGTTTCGGTACTATAAGGTTCTCCTTGCGTGGTCGAACCGCCCAACGCAAAAATTCGAAACGTCCCCTCCGGTTTGGGATTTCGAAAGGAAGCCGGCCGGAATAGGTTCATTCGCCGCTTGCCGATCTCCAGAAAGCCTGGTTCGGGAGCCGCTTCAAAGAGTGGCCGCAAGGCGTGTAGATCGACAAATGGATCGACCGGTGGCAAGTTCGAGGGAAGCCCCAAGCCGCGCAGCAATAACTCGGCCAACAGCAGAGGTAGCAGCCCAAGTCCAATCGACGCCAGTCGGAAACGCCAAAGTCGCTTCCGCACCGTCCGAATGGGAACTGAGGATGTGGAGACTGCCACGAGAGGGATCACCAAGTGCTACGGGGAGGCCCAGTCGCGGGCGACTGGGAGACGGCCAATTTCGTGCCACGGTCGCCGGATGACCAGGTCAGTGATCGATCGCACGCCAAACTGGATGACACCGCACCTGGATTTCACCGTCTCAGTATAACCCAGCGCCCGAAGGGGCCATGCAGACGCGTAGACTGCCGATCATTCCGATTCTACCAGCTCTAGTGGATAAACCCATCCAATCGGCTCCTCCTTGCGACTTCCAACTCAGAAGTCATTTCTTTTCCAATCTGCGTAACTAGCATGAAACTCTACTCTCACGCAGTCCCGATTTGTGGCCTGGTAGCCCTCCGTCGGACAAGGTCCAGCACCACCGGCCTCTCTGCGTGGACAGTTTCGGAGTTCTGGAGATTGCCAATGCAAGTTTTGGTCACCGGTTCGAGTGGTTTGATCGGCTCGGCCGCGGTTCGACATTGGGACGGCTTGGGGGCTGACGTCATCGGTGTTGACAACGACATGCGCAGTACGTTCTTCGGCCCTCAGGGAAGCACGCGCTGGAATCTGGAACGACTGCTTGCGGAGACGCATCATTTTCAGCATCGCTCACTGGACATCAGGGACCGCGCTGGCATCGAGTCCCTGTTTTCTCACAAGCGTTTCGATCTGATCATTCATTGCGCTGCGCAGCCTTCGCACGACAAAGCCAAGGATATCCCGCTGCTGGACTTTGACGTCAACGCCGGTGGCACGATCAATTTGCTCGAAGCAACTCGTCGGCATTCGCCCGACGCGGTGTTCTGCCATATGAGTACGAACAAAGTTTACGGCGACGCACCTAACGAACTTCCGCTGAAGGAAATGGAAACTCGATGGGAATACGAACGTGAAGCGGACTGGCATGGGATCGACGAGCATTGCCGCATCGACCAAACGACCCATTCTCTATTTGGAGCGTCCAAAACCGCCTCGGACGTCATCGCACAGGAATACGGTCGGTACTTCGACATGAACGTCGGCATATTCCGCGGCGGTTGCTTAACTGGAGCCAGCCACTCCGGAGTCGAGCTTCACGGGTTCTTGTCCTACCTGGTGCACGTGGCGGTTCACGAAAAGCCCTACACGATTTTTGGCTATAAAGGCAAGCAAGTTCGCGATCAAATCGAAAGTAGCGATGTCATTCGCGCTTTCGAAGTCTTCGCCGAAGATCCTCGTCCGGGAGAAGTCTACAACTTGGGAGGGGGACGTGAGAATTCCGCGTCGATATTGGAGTGCATTGAATTGATCGAGGTCATCAGTCCCTATCGCGTCCGGCACTCGTACAGCGAAACGAATCGCGTTGGTGATCATATTTGCTATATCAGCGATATCCGAAAACTCAAAAGCCACTACCCGGAGTGGTCGGTCCGCGTCAGTCTGCCTGAGATTCTCGGCCGCATGATTGAGATGGAAGAGAGCAAACGCAAGACGAGTATCGGTACCAGCTAGTAACCGCTCGCTATCGTCGACTACCTTTTCGCGGCTTCCTGAGAGATATCAGAAGCCGCGAGGTTTGAGTCAACGCGCGCCCCAGACGAACTAGAGCGCGTATCGGTTAGTTGGTGCGTCGCCCTCGATCGATTGAGCAACGATTTCTTTGATTGGACACGCTATAGGCCTGTGCGGCTCGCACTAAAATCCATTCTTCTTCAGGCGTTCCTCGCGGCGGGCAGCGTCACTTTTCTTAATCGCTTCTACCTCCTGGTCGGTGTAGAGTCGAACGTCACGGTCCGGGTAGACACGATCCCCTTTCGTCAGCTGCTGAATCGCTTGCTGCACGCCGTCTTGGAATGACGCCAGGTCGATATAGGCAGGATGGCCGGTATCGAGCGTTGGCAGGTAGTGCTCCGGTTCATCCCAATTCGCCAAAGATGGCCGAAGAAACGGAAGCGACAGCAACTGGCCATATAGATCCGCGGTCAGCTGATCAATGGGCAGTGGCGGCTGGTCGTCCACAAAAGGGACATCGACCGATGAATCCAGGTGCCGTCTGTTACCCAGATCCCTATTCATCCGCGGATCGGTCACACGCAGCACCAGAGGTAGGCGCACCACACCCTCCTGCGAATCAATCTTTCGTTCCTCGGCGATTGCCCGCCACCGGTCACTGGTCACACGTTGCCCGTCGACCAGTTCGTACATGACCTCCGGAACGGTAAGCCAGAACTGATAACCACGAACTTTACCAAGCCGCATCAAATGAACGTGGTACTTGTCCGGCACCTTGGTTTGCCATGCAAGCGAAGCCAGGGGCGCTTCGCCCAAGCCGCCCGTCTTGAGGTGCTCGACTTCGACCGGATACCTTTCCACGGTCTCAGCAGTCGGATGGCATGAGGTGACAAAGAAGAACATGCCACCTTCGCAGCGCCGCAAATCGTGAATGGCAATTCTCATTCCACCCAACTCTGTAGACGCCAGCGGGCTATCGGCGGGATAGCGATCTTCCAGTGCACGATTACCATCCAAGACCGAAACGTTTTCGCCGAACTCCGGCAGCAACAGCAATGGATCGACATCCACGTTGTACCGGATCGAACTGATGCTGCGAGTCCGCCACTGGCCATCGCGTCGCTGCTGAGACACAATTTCGCAAGGCAAATCTGCATCATTGATCCAAAAAATGACTCGTCTGCCATCGTCTCCCGGATCAGTCAGCGAGACATGGGTGGTCGGGTGAACCACATAACCTGTGCACAGCATACCGTCGATCTCTCTCTGTTCATTCAAGCTTCTCAATGGCCCCCGACGACGAAGTCGCTGACCCAATAGGCGGTCCATAAACGCCGTGCTCGGATCACCGCTATCAAACCGTAGAGCCACATCATCTCCCGGACGGTAGCTCCACTTCTGATTGACCGCGTGCACCTCAGTTGGTACTCCCTCGTGCCTTTCGCATAAGCCAACTCCAGCCTGATACCAGATGTCGCCCGTGGTTAACAGCTGGCCTGAATCGTCAAGCACATCCACCTCGACGTGAGCCGTTTCCACGCTCTGGAGCGCTCGCTGGACTTGTTGTGCCAGAGCCAATCGACTACCGAAAAAATAAGTGCTCACCCCCAGCAAGAAAATGACCGACGCGGCCATAGCGCTGATCCCCAGTATCCGGTTCGGCAACAGCCCCCTTGCGCCCGGGCGCACCGCGGGGGCATTCTCCGCCTGGACTTGCTCCATTACCGATTCGACAAAATCGGCGGAATTCGGAATCCGGTCGCGCAGTTCGCGCAGTCCGTCGATCAAAACCTGTTCATCTTTCATCGACTACCTCCTCAAGAACGTGCTTCAGTCGTTCCAGGGCCCGCGAAATCTGTTTACTCACGGTGCCAAACGGACGACCTGTCATTGCCGAGATATCTTTGATCGAGTAGCCATCTACATGTCGCAGTACGACGACAATCCGCTCGTGTTCGGGTAGATCCGCAATGGCAGCCAGTAGTTCGTCGCTAAAGCTCTCGCCGTCGGATGAATTGGGCTGAGCAACGTGGTCGACCAACTGCTGCGGTAGGTGTTCTCGTTTTTGCGAGCGCCTGACCGATTCGCGCTGGGTGATCGTCAGCAGCCATGCACCAAAACGCGCTGCGTCCTGTAGAGTTCCAAGCTTGCGATGGGCAATGACAAAGACGTCCTGTGAGACGTCTTCGGCGGCATGATGGTCTCGCAAAATTCGGAAGGCAGTCGCGAAGACTGCGCTTCGATGGCGATGCACCAAGTCAGCATACGCCGAAGTCTTGCCGTCACGTACGGCCCTGACCAATTCCGCATCCGATCGCATCCGGTGGATCTCCAATCAAAGATTCTCTTACCTAACAAGTAAGAGGGCCCAGCGGGCGAAAACGCGACATGCTCGGCGAAATTCCTATCCGACTCGCATTGTAGCTGGCGGATCTGCTCCAGGTCGGTTAGCTTCCTACCTGGGGCCTATGCGGCTGTGTGGCGGTACGCGAACCGCCGTCAGAGAAGCCACGCGTGTCGACCGGCGGAGCGGTCGGCGTGATAAAGCGGCTGTGGAGAGTGGGGACGACAGGCCGGTCAAGTCTCTGGTGTAACCTCTAAAACACTCTTGGCAATACTGCCCGAATGCATCTTGTGGAAGGCCTCGTGCCAATCGGCGAGCGGCCAGGTGCCCCCGACAATCTTTTCCGCCGGCAAGGCTCCGCTGGCCAGCAGCGCCAGAACTCGTTCCCAAGTCGCCCACGTATGCGAGAAGCTGCCTTGCAGCTGAACGTTTTTTTGCACGAGAGGATCTAGTGAGAATCCGAGCGCGTCGCGTCCCCAACCAACCTTGCTGATCCAGCCATCCGGACGCACCAGATCGATGGCAACCTTCAGGGTGGCCGAGACGCCCGCGGCGTCCACGATTCCATCGCACCCAAGCCCATCTCGGGAGCGCGCCCAATCCTCGGCTTCCTCCGCGAGGAGCCTGGTGCAACCGAATTCAGTTGCCAGCTCCAGCCTGGTCGCGTCACGCGGTAATCCGACCACCGCGACTTCAGCGCCTCGCAGACTCGCAATCGCACCACACAACAGGCCGATCGGTCCGGGGCCCAACACCAAGACTCGATCGCCTGGCAGGATCGAGACGTTCGCCGCCACGGCGCTAAACGCCACACAGCAGGGTTCGGTCAAAGCGGCGGTGCGGAGCCGCAGGCTGTCGGGAACGCGATGCAAGCAGCGCGCCGGCACTCGTACCCACTCGGTCATTGCACCATCGACGCCATAGCCGAACCCCTGACGCGACGGATCGAGATTGTAGCGCCCGACTCGACTCAGCGGGCTATCCGGATCGATAACCGCCGCCGTCTCGCTACAGACTCGGTCCCCCTCGGTGAACCCCTTAACCCGGCTTCCAGTCTGGCAGACAGTTCCCGCAAACTCGTGTCCGAGCGTCACCGGATAGTTGACTGGCCAACTGTGCTCGGCGGTCCACTGGTGCAGGTCGCTACCGCAAACACCGACCGCGGCGACCTGCAGCAACACATCGTCGGCACCGACCTCGGGCATCTGGATTTCTCGTAACTCGACCGCATGGGGCTCCGGAGCGTAGTTAACAACCGCAGGTTGGGTAGTTGGCATGTCAGCTCGTCTAGTTCTCGTCAACAAGGGTTCGGAGGGCAGCGGCGTCCGGCGGCCTGGTCGGAAGAAGGCTATGATACCCGATGAACCGGACCGGCCGCCGCCACCGCAGAAACCTGGGCTTCAATTGTCCGGATTTTAGGCGATCCGATTTCATCCTGGGCACCGAACGGATATGGCAAACCGGCGACGTGTTGCCAATATCCGGCTGCCGGGTGCGAAGAGTAAGATAGGTTCGGGAAAACGAAACCAGGAGCATCAACCAAGTGAACACAGCGGTTTATCAGCATATCCAGCCAGCGGGCCTCTATGAAGAAACCCAGCATTCGGCGGCGGTTGGGTATGTTCTCTGGTTGTTTGGGTTCTTTGGTGCCCACCGCTTCTACTTTGGCAAACGACTCACTGGTTTGCTCTACCTGTTCACCTTGGGTCTTTTCTTCATCGGCTGGATAGTGGACCTTTTTCTGATTCCTTCGATGGCCCACAGCGCCCGCATGCGTCACGTGCCTGGCCCGTACGATCACAACGTTGCCTGGCTGATGCACTCGCTATTCCTGGCCGGGTTGGTCGGCGTCCATCGTTTCTACTTGGGTAAGTGGATCACTGGCGTAATCTGGCTGCTGACCGGAGGATTGCTAGGCATTGGCTTCATCTACGACTGGTTGACTCTGAACGAACAAGTCAACCGAGCCAACGCGCTATCTGCCGACTACTAAATGCCTCCAGGTGGCATCGAGTTGTCCGCTTCGTAGGCGCGAGTGCTCTTTTCGACCGTGCGAGCCTGGATGGGGGCGGGAGACAGTCGAGTGAGAACCAATCGGTTCAATCAAAACTTCCGCGCTGGACAAAGTGAGCAATGCACTGGGCTGTTTGCCTGCGGAAGAGGATCCCGGAGTGAAACCCAGGAATGACCGAGTACCGGAGAGCCCCGCTCAGGCGAGTACTTTCCGGAGCGACTATCCAGTCATTTCGCGCCGCTAGAATCCCCAGATCGACAGGGCACGCGATGGAGTCCGGCAACGAATTGACGAAGCTATCCGGACGGTCGGTAATCTCTGTTAGCGTCGTGCTGAGCCAGCCTAAGAGCGTCGCGCAGCGGGTTGCCATGTGCGAACCTCGATTGGGCGGACAAAGCATGATGACCTTGTCAAGCTTCGGAAGATGCGTGTCCAGGAGAGCCTGACGGGTGACGATGCAGCCCATGCTATGAGCCACCACATGCAATCGCGATCGTTCCTCAGACGTCTCGAGTTGCTGCAGCGTTCGTAACAAATTCGCCCCGTGGAAGGCGAGGTCCCTGGTCAAGCTGCGGTATCCCCAGTTCAGGACTTGGTACCCCGAGTGGCGCAATCGTTCGGCCAAGGGCCACATGATCCATCGATGACTGCCAAAGCCGTGCACGACGACGATGGTCTCATTTTTTGCCAAGCGAGTTTCCACCAGTATTGCGAGTCCTCTCGGCCCGATTGCTTCAGGTTGCCCTCGGGCGGGGCTTGGGAGCGATGGCTAGAAAACTATAGAGCGCCGGCCAGAAAATTCGGGTCCTGAGAGAGCAGACCGGAAAAATCGGGGACTGGAGCTGCGTGCCGGTAGCCCGTTCGTATGGCCGGGCCGGCCCGAAAAGCGAGTTGCCGTTGCTGGTACCCTGATTGTTGTTGGAGGTCGCCGAGAAGCATAAAAAACCCAATTTTGCCCTGGGATGGACGAATAGGCGAGTTGGGTAGCCTATTGATTGCCCAGTTTTACTTGCCACCAGACCCGAGCTTGATCTAGTCGGTGGGGAGCAGCTAGTTACAATGACGATCCGAAATTGACTGAATGCTTCCGGCCTCGCGGCTGGCAAACCTAGGGACCTCATGGCGAAGAAACAAGCCAAAACAAGTGCCGGCAACAACAACGTGATTGTTGCCGATGGTGAAGAGCTCGATTTGCGAAATCGTCATCTGGCGGCGGTACTTGCTTGGTTGATTCCAGGTGCCGGCCATTTCTACCAGCGACGATACTTCAAGTCGGCGGTCTTTTCTTTATGCATCTTTACCAGTTTCCTGATCGGGATGTTTCTTGCTGGCGGTCGTTGCGTCTATGCTTCCTGGAACGATACCGAGAAGCGCTGGCAATACGCGCTGCAGGCAGGTATCGGCTTGCCAGCCATGCCTGCGGCGGTGCAGGCATGGAGTATTCGCAACCAGGGGCGACCGATCGCGCCTGGCTTCATGGCACCTCCGGCGGACCCTCATCAGCTGGATCAGTGGCACGCGGATACGGCATCCGGGTTTGACATGGGCACTCTCTATACCATGGTTGCGGGCCTGCTGAATATCCTGGTCATCTTCGACGCGTATGCGGGCCCGCTTCCGCCGCCGGCGCCCAAAGGGAAAACCGGGAAAAAGCACAAAGAAGACGACGCTGCGCCCGCGTCACCTCCGGATTCCAGCGGCGCCCGTGGTTCGGCATCCCGTGGTTCGGCTAAGGAGAGTTAGCATGGTCGTTAGCATGTCGCTAGGGTACCTGTTCATGTACCTCCCGCTTCTCGTGGCCGTATCGTTGGTTATTGGAGCGTCACGACACGAGAAGAACCATCTAATCCTAGACCAAACTATGCGAACCGCAGTTTGGATCACCTCATTCATGCTGGGAATCTACGCAGTACTCCAACTGGTGTCATGGATGGTATAGGATCTCACTAGAGTTCGCACGCTGATTCCATTTCCAAGTAGCACTGCAGATGAGAATTCTTACCCTTGGGGCCGGAACAGTCGGTACCTGGATTGCCGATTTGCTTTGCCGATATAGGCACGACGTCACCGTGGTCGATACTGACGCGGAAAACGTTCGGCGAATCAACGACGATCTCGATGTCAAGGCGATTCACGGCTCCGCCTCGCAGTCGAGCGTGTTGTTTCAGGCCGGGGTGATCGGCTGTGATATCTGCTTGGCGGTCACCGGAATAGACGAAGTCAACATGGTCGCGGCCAGCATGGCCAAGTCGATGGGAGTCAAGCGATCAGTCGCACGAGTCTACGCGCCGGTGTTCCGCGACCTGAGTACTTTTGACTATCAGCGACACTTCGGGATCGATCGTCTGCTCAGTCTCGAACAGCTGACCGCCATGGAATTGGCCCGAGCCATTCGCAATCCGGAGAGCATCACGCTGGAACACTTCGCTCGTGGTCAACTGGAAGTGGCTGAGTTCGAGGTGACTCGCAAGAGTAGCTCCCTCAACACACCGCTGAAGCAGTTGGCGCTGTCACCGCACGCTCGTTTGGGAACCTTGCAACGTGAGAAGAAGACTTGGATTGCGACGGCCAATGACGAGATTCGACTCGGCGACTGGGTCAGTCTGATGGGAAGACCGGATGAAGTCGAAGAGATCAGGAAGACCTTTACGCAGGGTACTCCCAAACGGCAGTTTGTGGTCATCGCCGGCGGAGGTGAAACGGGCTATCATCTGGCCCGGACGCTCGGCGGAGAGCACCACCGGGTATTGCTGCTCGAGGCCGATGCCCAACGCTGCGACTATCTCGCTTCGCACTTGAACCGGGCGACCGTTGTCTGCGCCGATGCCACTCGTAAGGTAACACTCGAAGAAGAGCGTGTGGGAGGCTGCGATTACTTCGTCGCCTGCACCGGCAATGACGAGAACAACATCATGTCCGGGCTGGAGGCCAAGGAGCTCGGAGCCAAGCAGATCATGGCGATCGTCGGTCGCCCCGATTATGCGGAGATCGTTGGCCGTTTGGGAATCGACAACGCCGTCAGTGAGCGAGATGCCATGGCACGGCAGATTCTCGGTTTGCTGACCGAAGGCCCCGTACTCAGCCAGCTGCAATTGCCGTCGAGCGACGTGTTTGTGATGGAGCTGGAGGTCGGCGAAAACTCACCCGTTACGCGGTCGCCGCTGGCTCAGGCCGAGTTGCCCGAAGGCGTTCTGGTGACTGCCGTATTGCAACAGGACTTCGTTCGCGTACCGGCTGCCGCGGATTGTCTGCAGGGTGGAAACACGGCGCTCGTGCTTGCGCCGAAAAGTCGCATCGCTGGTGTCAAAACCGCCTTCAGCGCCAGTGGTTAGCTGCTGACTTCGCGCTGACCAGGATCGACTTCGTTTGCTCTTGATGTTCAGGTTGGTTTTATGAACTACGGTTTGCTAAGTCGCATGCTCGGCATCATTTGCATCCTATTTGCAATCACGATGCTTTTCTCGTTGCCCTGGGCGCATCCGAGCCTTGGCCTGCGGCTGGATCCGGATATCCCCAAGGCGGAGCAATTCGAGCGGAACGGATTCTTCGGCCTCTTGGGCAGTAGCTTGGTCTCGGCATGCGTGGGAAGTCTGCTGTGGTGGCTTGGTCGCGGTTCGACGGGACAGCTTTTTCGCAAAGAAGCTATGGCCACGGTGGGACTCTCCTGGATCCTTGCGACGGTACTCGGAGCTCTGCCCTATCTACTCAGCCAAACCCAGTCAGCTCCTGGCGTTCGGATTTCGATTGTCGACTCGTTGTTCGAGTCTCAGTCCGGTTTCAGTACGACCGGAGCCACCATCCTGACCGACCTGGAGGATCCTGAGTTAGTCCCGCATTGCATTTTGTTTTGGCGAAGTAGCACGCACTTTCTCGGCGGCCTGGGCATTGTCGTGCTCTTGGTGGCCATCCTGGGACAGGGAGCCGGTGGCAAAGCCATGATGCGGGCCGAGATTGCGGGCCCGACCAAAGACTCTGCCCATAGCCGAATGCAAAAGACGGCCATTGTATTCGCCAGCATCTATGTCGTGCTGAATCTAGTACTCGCTATCATCTACTGGGGCTCCGGCATGTCCATCTTTGATGCGCTGTGCCACGCGTTTGGAACGCTCGCCACCGGCGGCTTTAGCACTTACAACGACAGCCTGGGACACTTCCAAAGCCCGTGGATCGAATACGTCACCGTCGGTTTCATGATCTTGGCCGGCACCAACTTCGCCTTGCTATTGCTCGTTTCCACCGGACACTTCTATCGCTTGATCCAGGACGTCGAGTGGCAAGTCTACATTGGCGTGATGCTGACGGTCACGGCGGCGGTCATCGCCTTCGGAATGTGGAGCGGTAACTTCGCCGACTTCGGTAGTGCGTTGCGGTTCTCGCTATTCCAAGTGGTGTCCATCATGACGACTACTGGCTACGGAACTCAGGATTACGATCAGTGGAACAACTTTGGTCGCGGCGTCTTGATTGTTCTTATGTTTGTTGGTGGTTGTGCCGGAAGCACTGGCGGCGGCATGAAGGTCATTCGCCACGTGTTGCTCGCTAAAATCTTACGCCTCGAACTCGAATTGTCCTATCGTCCGCGCGTGGTTCGACCTCTGCGGATTGGCGGCCAAACGATCGACGGAAATGATTTGAGAAAACGAATCTTGGTTTACTTTGGTCTCGTCGGAGCGGTTTTTGCCTGTAGCTGGCTCTTGCTCATTACGGTCGAACCGGACAGCCAGTGGTTGCAGATGGTTAGTGCTGCCGACGATAGTAACTCGCTCGATCACAAGCTGCTCGACTGCGCGAGTGCCGTATCAGCCACCTTGCACAACATCGGACCAGGTTTGGGTGTTGTCGGCCCGACGGCGAACTACGCTGACTTCGCCCCCTGGAGCAAACTGTTATTCGTCTTCCTGATGATGCTCGGTCGGCTGGAAATGTTTAGCATCTTGGTGCTGTTTGTTCCCGCTTTCTGGCGACGCATTTGATTCCAGCGGTCCAGTGCTTTGTCAACACTAAAGATTTGGGTAAAGGGGTCAGGAGTCAATTGCCGCCAGCGGCCCTTCGGGTGCTGTGCACAATTGACTCCTGACCCCTTT